>NZ_JAGYFZ010000066.1:0-34331 GCF_019946675.1 Pseudomonas sp. BF-B-15 | reverse complement strand
ACATTAATGTTTGCTGACATTCCGCCATCGCGAGCAGGCTCGCTCCCACAGGTTTTTCAATTTGCCTGACAGCTATCAGGCGTTCCCGGCCAGCTTCATCCGCGCAGCCTGAGTGAAGTCGAGCATCCGCTTCAACGGGCGAATCGCCTGAGGGATCAACGCCGGATCGACAAAGATCTCGTTCGCCCCTTCCTTCAAGGCCTTCAGCGTGCGCTCAAGCGTATTCATCGCCATCCACGGGCAGTGCGCGCAACTGCGGCACGCCGCGCCGTTACCCGCTGTTGGCGCCTCGATGAACACCTTGTCCGGGCACAACTGCTGCATCTTGTAGAAGATGCCACGGTCGGTGGCAACGATAAGCGTCTTGTTCGGCAGGCTCTGCGCCGCTGCGATCAACTGACTGGTGGAACCGACAGCGTCCGCCAGCTCGATCACCGAGGTCGGTGATTCCGGGTGCACCAGAATCGCCGCGTCCGGGTACAGCGCTTTCATGTCTTCGAGCTGCTTGGACTTGAACTCTTCGTGAACGATGCAGGCCCCGTCCCACAGCAACATGTCCGCACCGGTCTGGCGCTGAATGTAGGTGCCCAGGTGCTTGTCCGGGCCCCAGATGATCGTTTCGCCGTTATCCATCAGGCTTTCAACGATCTCCAGCGCACAACTTGAGGTCACAACCCAGTCCGCCCGGGCCTTGACCGCTGCCGAGGTGTTGGCATACACCACCACGGTACGTTCCGGGTGCTGATCGCAAAACGCCGAGAACTCGTCCACCGGGCAACCCAGGTCCAGCGAACAGGTCGCTTCCAGGGTCGGCATCAGCACACGTTTTTCAGGGTTGAGGATTTTGGCGGTTTCGCCCATGAATTTCACACCGGCGACCACAACGGTCTTGGCCGGGTGAGCATTGCCGAAACGGGCCATCTCCAGCGAGTCGGAGACACAGCCACCGGTTTCTTCAGCCAGGGCTTGAATAACCGGATCACAATAGAAGTGTGCAACCAGCACCGCGTCCTGAGCCTTGAGCTCGGCAGCAATGGCAGCGCGATAATAGGCCTCTTCCTCGACCGTCAGCGGCTTGGGCTGCTTGGCGTCGAGGTGGGCTTGAACCAGAAGGCGTTCGGAAATCTGCGTCATGTTCGCAAGACCTGCAAGCGCTTACGCGCGAAAGTCGAGTATACACCCGGCTCCGGACCCTTCAGGGGTACCGCCGGGAAAGTGAGTATTCATCAGGCATGGACAGCGTTGAAGCTGCGCAAGGCTACAGAATATCCCCTGGAGACAAAAGACCATTTCAAGCTGATTCCGATACACAACGCCTTGCCGGTCATGATTCTTGAAGCGAGAAATCTGCCAGTACTAACAGATTGAGTGGTGGCGGACGATTAAAAACCCGGCCACCACCGCTTTTCGGTGCACGAATCAAAATAACTTGATGGTGATCCAGCCGTTATCCTTGAATTGAGCATCTAGCACTTTGACATCCCCATCCATGGGCAGTTTTTTGCAAATCACGTTTGCGGGGAAATCCCTTTGCTTTTCAAGCGGCACATACTTCTGTCCCGAAAACGCTTTGATCGAAGCGTCAAAATAGTCAACTTTCAACGATGAATCGCCTTGTGAACGGCTCTTCAAAGTATCGGCAACTGTTTCCATTCGTTCAAGAACAGCACGGCATCCGTTAGCAACCAAAGGAAAGTTGTACTGATAGGAGAATAGTGGCACCGCCATCATCGAAACCGAGTAAGGCAGCTTGGCAGACAAATCACTGTCTTGAATAACGATCGACATCGGATCGCTTGAGGCCGCCTTATACTCTTCAACCGAATTGAACTGCAAACCACGGAAATACGTGTACTCCAGTTCACTGAAGTTGAACCCATAAGCCTTGAACGTAAGATATAAAATGATCGAGGCGACAGCAAAACAAGCAAGCCTCGCACCTTTGATCGCATGACACCTTAGAAAATCAAGAAAAATAATTATTGCCACCCCAGCCACAAGACCGGTGGAGTAATCAATATAATTCTTGTACGACAGCATAACCCCAGAGACAACGTGCACATTACAAACAAGGAACAACGAAAGAGCAATAAAAAACTGGCTATATACATGCCAAGTGTCTTTTATAGCGTATCGACGGGAAAGAGCAAACTGAACCAAGAAAAAACCAAGCGCTACAAGGCCGGAAACTGGCAACATCGGCACATGGCTTTTTATATAACCATCCGACATCGCGGAAATAAATGGATCTTTTGACAAAAACAGAAAATCAAAAAACATAAAACCGAAAGACAAAGCCAAATAAGACGCCACGCAGGCGATACCTATTCGCAAATAGCTCAGACTCTTATTAAAGAACCATGAATGCAGCAAGATAAAACCACAGACGAGGAAGTACGCATAAGGTACCCCCACATAGAAATACAACAACGGCAACAGCACAAACAAACAAAGCAAGCGCCCGGTTTTTAAAAAAGCCGAAACCGCCAGCACAACAAAAAAATATGACAGTTGTGGCTCCGGCGTTCTCAACGCCGATTGGTAATATTCCCAGCCGTAACCGAATACACCATAATCCCTGGTCAGATGCGCTATAAGCGGATTACCGAAATTAAAAATAATGGGAGAAAACAAAACTATCGCTGCGTATATCAATGCCCGCCCATAGTTGACATTCAACCGACGAAGAATAAATACAAGCAAGAAAAATGTGGCTGGCGTCAAGAGACAATCAAACAGAATATTGATTTCTCCCCCACTCAACCCCAGATTTTGTAGGGTATAAACGATCGCCCCGGATGCCCAATACCCAGGCACTGTCAAAGAACCCAATGCGCCTTGATAGCTTAGATAAGTCTCCTCATCCCAGGCGTTTACATAGATGAAATTGACAGATTCAAAGTAGGCGTAAATCATGGGAAAGGCGTAAGACAAATATGCCAGCACCACAAAAACTATCTTCAGAGCCAAACTGGCCGAAATTCTTTCAGATACCTGCTTTAGCACCGCAAAAAACATAATGTCTAAATCTCTGTTATGAAAACGAACTTCAATATGCCTGTTCCGGAGATATCAACCTCACGCACCATAAGCACGGATGCCACGAATGGCACCCTGTTCGCCATTGAATCTCACTGCAACTCTTCACAAAACACGTAGATTAACTAATAGCCCGCGCCAAGACGTCCACGACTTTATCTTGCTGCTCTGGTGCCAAGCCGACCCAAAGAGGTAGTCGCAATAAAGACTCTGAAAGTGCATCCGTATTGTCCATGGAACCATGAACTCGTCCGTAGCGCAGGCCGCCTGGTGACGAATGAAGAGGAACATAATGGAATACTGCGGATATATCGTTTTGCTTCAACGCTTCCAGGACAGCCTGTCGATCAACACCTGGTGCCAGCAACACGTAGTACATATGCGCATTGTGCTGACAGTCTTCCGGCACAATTGGACGACGCAACAAGCCCTTTTGCTCCAAAGGAGCAAGGGCAGCATGATAGTAGTCCCAGACTGCCAATCGTCGATCGGTGATACTTTTGGCCTCTTCCAGTTGAGCCCAAAGAAATGCGGCAATCAACTCTCCTGGCAAAAATGAAGAACCTACTTCCTGCCAGGTATATTTATCTACCAGCCCACGAAAGAAGCGACTGCGATCAGTGCCTTTCTCACGAATAATTTCAGCGCGCAACGAAAGCTGTGGTTCGTTAACTAAAAGCGCACCGCCCTCACCCGAAATCACATTCTTTGTTTCGTGAAAGCTGAATGCACCGAGATCACCAATACTCCCAAGTGCACGCCCCTTATAGCTGGACATTACACCCTGGGCAGCATCCTCCACTACTTTGAGACCATGCTTACGAGCAATATGCATGATCGTATCCATCTCACAGGACACGCCCGCATAATGAACAGGAACAATAGCTTTGGTCCGGGGAGTAATGGCTGCTTCAATCAGCTTCTCATCCAGATTCAATGTATCTTTACGAATATCCACAAATACAGGGATCGCACCGCGCAGTACAAAGGCATTGGCGGTTGAAACGAACGTATAGGACGGCAAGATCACTTCATCGCCAGGCTGTATATCCAGCAACAATGCAGCCATTTCAAGTGCGGCGGTGCACGAATGAGTGAGGAGCGCGGTATTACAGCCCGTGCTTTGTTCAATCCATTGATGACAACGCTTGGTGAAGGAGCCATCACCCGCCAGCATATTCCCAAACTTGGCTTCTGCGATGTAGTACAGCTCTTTACCCGTCATGTATGGACGATTGAAGAGTATTTTTTCAGTGCTCATGCCTGCTCCGACTGGGTAAGTTTTGGCCTTGGCTCATTAGGTTTTCGGAGTTTCAATGAAAACCACGGTGAGAAAAAGTTGAAACCCTATTGCCTGGACGGCAGAAGGAGAGCCCCGATCCGGGCTTTCATCTCTTTATGTCTCTGCCAATTCCACTTTGTCACAGTATGTCAGATGAGCCTGTCATTCTGAACATCCATGTCGAAAATGGCGCCTGCCATGGCCCTTACGAAGTCACACGCCTACGAAAGCCATACACCACTGCTCCGTCCGCGCCGCGCACTTTCTTCCAGGCAAAAAAAAATCCGGAAATCCTCACTTTCGTGGGCCTTCCAGACTTTTAAAACTGCTACAAAAATGGTGGGTCGTGTGGGATTCGAACCTACGACCAATTGGTTAAAAGCCAACTGCTCTACCAACTGAGCTAACGACCCGCTGTGTGGTGGCGCGTATAATACTGATTTTTAAGGACTATTCAACACCTAATTTGAAATAAATCAAAAATAAGGTGTTGGATCGCTGATTCCGGCGGCTGCGAAGCCTTCCGCACGCAGTCGGCAGCTGTCGCATTTGCCGCACGCGTAGCCTTTATCGTCCGCCTGATAGCAGGAAACGGTCAGACCGTAGTCGACGCCGAGCTTCACGCCCGCCTGGACGATCTGCGCCTTGCTCAGGTTTTGCAGGGGCGCCTGAATGCGGAAGCCATTGCCTTCGACACCGGCCTTGGTCGCCAGATTGGCCATGCGCTCGAAGGACTCGATGAACTCAGGACGGCAATCCGGATAGCCGGAGTAATCGACAGCGTTAACGCCAATGAAGATGTCGCGCGCCCCGAGCACTTCGGCCCAACCTAGCGCCAGGGACAGAAACACGGTATTGCGAGCAGGCACGTAAGTCACCGGAATGCCCTCGCCTGCCTCTTCCGGCACATCAATGCTGCTGTCGGTCAGTGCCGAGCCACCAATGCCGTTCAGGTTCAAACCGATGACCTTGTGCTCGACCACACCCAAGTCCCGGGCAACACGTTCAGCGGCGTGTAATTCAGCGTGAGACCGCTGACCGTAATCGAAGCTCATCGTGTAGCAGCTGTAGCCTTCAGCGCGAGCCATGGCCACGACCGTCGCCGAGTCGAGACCGCCGGACAGCAGGATGACCGCACGTTTTTCAGCAGTATTCGTTTGTTCAGTCATATCAGCGCCCCGGCTCGTCATTCCAAAGATATTTATGCAGCTGCAGTTGCAGACGTACTGGCAGGTTGTCCGCCACCACCCAGTCAGCCAGATCCCGAGCATTCAGGTCATGGTGGCTTGGCGAGAACAGCACTTCACCGGCTCGGCGATCCAGACCGTACTGAATCAGCTTCGACACGGCCCAGTCGTAGTCTTCCCGCGAGCAGATGACAAACTTCACCTGGTCGTTGGGGGTGAGCAGCTCGATGTTCTCATAGCGGTTGCGATGCGCTTCCTTCGAACCCGGGGTTTTCAGGTCGACAACGCGACTCACGCGTGAATCTACCGCCGAGATATCAAGTGCACCACTGGTTTCCAGTGACACTTCGTAACCGGCGTCGCACAACTGCTTGAGCAATGGGATGGCATTGGGTTGCGCCAGCGGCTCTCCGCCGGTGACACACACATAACGCGGGCGGAAACCGGCCACTTGCTCGAGGATGTCGTCGAGCGTTCGGACAGTACCGCCAGTGAACGCATAGGCGCTGTCGCAGTATTGGCAACGCAATGGGCAACCGGTCAGGCGCACAAATACTGTGGGCAGCCCGGCAGTCCGCGTTTCCCCCTGCAACGAGTAGAAAACTTCGGTGATTCTCAATGTGTCTTGCATAGTCGCCACGGGCGTAACAGCTAAACAGGCTGTCCGCCTCCGTCAGCACTTCAAGGAACCTCGCCAACGCGCAGGCCCCAAAAAGCGTATTTCATAAAAAGGGCGTGAATTCTAACGAAAAAACCCGCGACAAGCGCGGGTTTCTTCGAAATGGGTCAAGCAGGCTTACATGCGTTGCAGATCGCGTTGGGCCAGCTGAGCGGCGGAAGTGCCCGGATATTGGGACACGACCTGCTGCAGAATGCCTTTTACCTTGTCGGGATGACCGAGGCGGCGTTCTACATCAGCCAGCTTGTACAGCGAATCAGGCACTTTGTTGTGCTTTGGGTACAGCTGCGAAACCTTGGCAAATGCCTGACCTGCACCTTGCAGATCGCCTTTGGCCAGGTTCACTTCGCCCAACCAGTACTGGGCGTTGCCCGCGTATTGGCTGTTCGGGTATTTGCGCAGGAAAGCGGAGAAAGCCTGACTGGCTTTGTCGAAATCCTTGGCCTTGATCAAGTCGAAGGCTGCATCGTAATACAGTTTTTCCTTCGCTGGATCCGCCGGTTCGCTACCCGCGGCAGGAGCCTGAGCGGCTGCCGCCCCTGCACCCGCTGCTGCGCCGGGGGCATTCAGATCGCCACCGGTAGAAGAATTCTCAGGAGTCGCGGCTGGTGCAACGCCGGTTCCTATGCGCCGATCAAGATCCTGGTATCGCTCCAGGTTTTCCTGCTTCATGCGCGCTACATCATTTTGCAGAACTTCAATCACACCTTGTTGGCGCGAGATCTGCTCCTGCATCGATTGCAGTTGGTTGAACAGCTCGCCCTGTGCCGAGACAGGGGCCGAAACCCCTCCCCCGGCATAGGCGCCGTTCGTACCGTAACCCGCAGGCGGATAACTACTCCCGCTATTGTTATAGCCGGAGTCATTATCGACCACAGGAACCGCAGCCCACACCGCAAGCGGTGCGAGGCTGAGAGCCAAAACAGTTACAGCACGACGGCACGTTCGCATGACGAATTACTTACGCAGTTCGACGCGACGGTTTTGAGCCCAGGACTGCTCGTCGTTGCCGGTAGCAACTGGACGCTCTTCGCCGTAGGAAACCAGTTCCAGCTGAGCTGGGGAAACACCTTGCAGTACCAGGTAGCGTTGAACGGCTTTCGCACGACGCTCGCCCAGTGCCAGGTTGTACTCACGAGTACCACGTTCGTCGGTGTTGCCTTCCAGAACAACGCGAGCGCCGTTTGCTTTCAGGTCTTTGGCGTGAACGTCCAGAGCGCGCATGGCTTCTGGCTTCAGGTCCGAGCTATCGTATTCGAAGTAGAAGGTGGTGATTGCGCGCAGAGCAGCTTCTTCGCTCAGGGAGCCATCAACGGCACCAGTGTTAGCGCCGTAACCAGCGTTTGGATCAACAGCGCCTTCACCGGCGTTGTCGCCGCCTTTGGACGAGCAACCTACAGCTACAGCCATGGCCAGAGCCAGCGCAGCAAATTTACCAAACTTCAGCATTTCCATCGTGAAACTCCTAATGAACCCCAGTGTGTTAAGTACAACGTGTAGCGCCGCGTCAGTTCAGGTAAGGGGACCAGGAAGGTTCTCTGACTTCGCCTTGTGCGGTAGGAAGCGGGAGCCTTACGCGTCCATTAATGGACACGAGCATCAAGACTCCCCGGCCCTGCTGGCGGGTGGCGTAGATTACCATGGTGCCGTTGGGCGCAACAGTAGGCGACTCGTCCAGAGTGCTATCAGTGAGGATTTTTACGCTTCCGCGCTGCAAATCCTGGGCCGCCACCTTGAAATTAGTGAAGCCATCCTGGCGGTGAATCATCACCAGGGTCTTTTCATCAGCCGAAAGCTTCGGGTTGGCGTTGTAGTTGCCGATGAAAGTCACACGCTCCGCACCACCGCCACTGGCGCTGGTTTTGTAGATTTGTGGCTTGCCGCCACGGTCGGAGGTGAAGTAAAGGGTATTACCATCCTTGCCCCAGAACGGTTCGGTGTTGATGCCAGGACCGTTGGTAACACGGGTCAGCTGACGCGAACCCAGGTTCATCACATAGATATCCGGGTTACCGTCTTTCGACAGAACCAACGCCAGGCGATTGCCATCCGGCGACCAGGCTGGCGCGCCATTCAGGCCTTCGAAGTTGGTGATCTGCTCACGGCGACCGGTATCGATGTTCTGCATGAAGATGCGCGGACGCTTCTGCTCGAACGACACATAAGCGATGCGCTTGCCATCCGGTGCAAAACGCGGCGACAGGATCGGCTCGCGCGATTGCAGCAGGGTCACGGCGCGGGCACCGTCATAGTCAGAACGTTGCAGCGTGTAGCGCGTGTTCTTCTCGGAGAAACGCTCTGCAGTCACGTACAGCAGACGTGTCGAGAACGCACCTTTGATACCGGTGAGTTTTTCGAACGACTGGTCCGCGATGTAGTGCGACATGTCACGCAGTTGATCAACGCTGCCCGACACGCTGCCGGTCAGCACTTGTTGTTCGGTGGCGACGTTGAACAGAGCGTATTGAACCTGCAGGCGACCGCCCGCCGGAGCAATGCTGCCGACCATGACGTACTGGGCGCCGAGCGCCTTGAAGTCACGGAAGATGATTTCGCTGGCCTGGCTCGGCTGGCTGATCATGTTCTGCTTTGGAATCGGCGAGTAGTAACCCGAATTGCGCAGGTCGTTACCGATGATTTCGGCCATGTCGTCCGGCAACACGCTGCCGCCCTGGTTGCCAAACGGTACGACGGCGATCGGAGTAGCCCGATCGCTGCCGCTGGTGACCAGAATGTTTTTTTCATCTGCCGTCGCAATCCCTGCCAGGCAGCAGATCACGACAAGCATTCCTCGAAGAAGGTTTCTCACAAGGCTAGATCCTCAGGTGTGAATGTCATCTTGAATGAACGATACGGAGCGAAATCACTCGGCTTCATTCCCTGCATTTCTGTCAAACGTCCAATATTCTTGACCGCAGCAACTGCCGACGCGTCAAACGGACCGTCACCACTGGACTTGGACACGCTGACCGAAGTCACCGTACCGTCCGGCAACATGCCGATTTGCAACACGACCGTCATGCCTTTGCGTGCCGAAGGTGGACGAGCCCAGCCTTCCGCTGCACGAGCACGAATCAGGTCATCGAAACTGCCGGCGACTTCGTCACCCTGCTCATCCGCCAAGGCCTGCTGACGCTGAGGCGTGTCGGAAAGCAAATCTGCCAGGGCCTGAGCCTTTTTCTCTTCGGCGGATTTACGTGCCGCTTCCTGCGATTTCTTTTTCGCAGCATCGGCAGCAGCTTTCTTCTTCGCATCTTCGGCGACTTTCTTCTTCGCCTCTTCAGCTTCAGATTTCTTCTTGGCGTCTTCCGCGGCTTTCTTCTTCGCGTCTTCGACGATCTTCTTCTTGGCTTCTTCCGCGGCCGCTTTCTTGGCCTCTTCTTCAGCCGCTTTCTTGGCTTCTTCTTCAGACTTCTTCTTGGCTATATCAGCCAATTGTTTCTCTTCAGCCTTTTTGGCCTCGGCGGTCTTCTTCGCTTCATCGGCTTTTTTGGCTTCATCAGCCTTTTTAGCCTCTTCCGCTTTCTTGGTCTCGTCGGCCTTCTTGGATTCTTCGGCTTTTTGAGCCGCGTCTTCCTTCTTTTGTTCCGCAGCCTTGATCGCTTCCTGCTCGATCAACTTCTGTTCCATCTGCTCGACTTCGGTCTGGCGCGCGGCGGATTTCTTCGCCTCACCCGCAATCTTCTGATTGGTCTGGGTGGTCGCCTGGCTTTTCGACTTCAGTTGGTACAGGGTCGCCTGGACAATCGGCTTGGCCGGCGGCAGCTCCGGTGTGAAGGCAAAACTGACGAACAGCATGCCGAAAACCAGCACGTGCAAGACAATCGCCAGGACACTAGGCCAGAAGTAGCTTTCCGAGGCGGATGGCTCTCGCATTTGCTGCATCAGGGTGCCTCGGTAATCAAGCCAACATTACCGACCCCGGCCTTCTGCAATCCGCCCATGGCACCCATGACGGAACCGTAATCGACGGTTTTGTCGCCGCGGATGAACACTTGGGTACGTTTGCCGCCTTCAGTCCCGGCGCGAATGATCTTGGTCACCGCATCAGTCATCTGAGGCAAGGTCATTGCCCTGTCCTGCTGCTTTTCAGTGTCGACTTCGCTGCCAAGGTTCCAGTAGTAGGTCTTGTCAGCCTTGATCGAAATGGTCAGGACCTGGGTGTTGTTGTCCTGCGGCAAGGCTTCGCTGGAAACCTTGGGCAGATCAACTTTCACGCCCTGATTGAGCATCGGCGCGGTCACCATGAAGATGACCAGCAGTACCAGCATCACGTCGATGTAAGGCACTACGTTCATCTCGGCAACCGGCTTGCGCTTTTTGCGAGCTCGAGCGATTAAAGCCATTGGAAATTACCTGCTTATTCTTCGCTGGTGTGCACTTTGCGGTGCAGGATCGCCTGGAATTCATCGGCGAAGGTGTAGTAACGGCCGATCAGCGTTTCGCTGCGAGCGGCAAAACGGTTGTAAGCGATAACGGCAGGGATGGCGGCGAACAGGCCGATCGCAGTTGCAATCAGTGCCTCGGCGATACCTGGAGCCACAGTGGCCAGGGTCGCTTGCTGGGCAGTTGCCAGGCCACGGAAGGAGTTCATGATGCCCCAGACCGTACCGAACAGACCGATGTAAGGGCTGACGGAACCGACAGTGGCGAGGAACGGCAGGCTCTGCTCGAGCTTTTCTTCTTCGCGGGAGATGGCGACACGCATGGCGCGGGCCACGCCTTCCATGACCGCTTCAGGGTCAACGCCTGGCTGCTGACGCAGACGGGAGAATTCCTTGAAGCCGGCACGGAAGATCTGCTCGACGCCCGAATCCGGGTCCGGGTTGCTGCCGGCCTGACGGTACAGTTTGGACAGGTCGATACCCGACCAGAAGCGCTCTTCGAAGCTCTCCAGGGCGCGTCGACCGGCGCGCAGCAAGTTGCTGCGCTGAAAGATCATGATCCATGAGGTCACCGATGCGGCTACCAGGATCAGCATTACCAGTTGCACCACGATACTGGCATTGCTGACCAGGCTCCACATGGAGGAATGGTCGACGACGTTAGCTTCCACGCTTTATCTCCTGCTTTGAGTGTGTACCCGCGCCGCTCACGTCGGCAAAGGCCGCACGTAGAGCTTCGGGAATGGCCCGGGGTTTTAAACTTTCAGTGCGCACACAGGCCACCAAAAACTGCCCTTCACAGAGCAGCGCATTATCCGTGGCTCGCCTGACCTGCTGTTTAAAGCGCAGGCTGACACGGTTCAATTCGATTACTTCAGCGCTTACCAGTAGCTCGTCGTCCAGTCGCGCCGGCGCGTGGTAACGCGCTTCGCTGGAATGCACGACAAACAACAGGTCCTCCCCTGCCAGCTGGGATTGGGCAAAGCCCAGCTCCCGGAGCCGCTCGGTTCGAGCCCGTTCCATAAACTTGAGGTAATTAACGTAATACACGATGCCGCCCGCATCGGTGTCCTCGTAATAAACGCGACAACGATGTGCGAAAGGCTCAAGCCCGTTTTGCGCGCGCATACTCTAGTGCTTACTCCTCAGGTTGCCAATCCGGCCAGGCAACTGTTTTTCATTGATCTGCGGCTTTCTCGCGAAAGTACGGTCCTGGGACAGCACAATGCCCGAAAAATAAGCGCGCAAAGATTAATTAATCGTCCACTGCATCAAGGAACTCGTCTACCACGGGCATCTCGCCCAATCGTGACGGAATGTTTAAACCAAAGTGCAGGTACGCATGCCGGGTGACCACCCGCCCCCGCGGCGTGCGCATGATGTAGCCCTGCTGGATCAGATACGGTTCCAGCACGTCTTCAATAGTGTGACGTTCTTCGCTGATCGCGGCGGCCAGACTGTCGACGCCCACCGGTCCACCGTCGAACTTCTCGATCATGGTCAGCAGCAGACGTCGGTCCTGGTGATCGAAACCACGCTCGTCGACATCCAGCAGATTCAAGGCGAGATCGGCAATCGGTTTGGTGATGTGGCCCTTGGCGCGAACTTCGGCGAAATCACGCACCCGGCGCAACAGTCGGTTGGCGATCCGCGGGGTGCCACGAGCCCGGCGGGCGATTTCGAATGCGCCTTCGGGATCCAGTGGCAAGCCAAGAATGTTCGCCGAACGGCTGACAATCGTCGCCAGGTCGGCAGTGCTGTAAAACTCGAGACGCTGGACGATGCCGAAGCGGTCGCGCAGCGGGTTGGTCAGCATGCCGGCGCGCGTCGTCGCCCCCACCAGCGTGAACGGCGGCAGATCCAGCTTGATCGAACGGGCAGCCGGGCCCTCGCCGATCATGATGTCGAGCTGGAAATCTTCCATGGCCGGGTACAGCACTTCTTCGACAATCGGCGACAACCGATGGATTTCGTCGATAAACAGCACGTCGTGCGGCTCGAGGTTGGTCAGCAGCGCAGCCAGGTCACCCGGACGTTCCAGAACCGGGCCCGAGGTGCTTTTGATCGACACACCCATTTCCTGGGCGATGATGTTGGCCAGGGTGGTTTTACCCAGGCCCGGCGGGCCGAAGATCAAAGTGTGGTCCAGGGATTCGTTACGCCCACGGGCCGCCTGGATGAACAGCTCCATTTGCTCGCGAACGGTCGGCTGGCCAATGTATTCGGCCAGACTGACAGGACGAATCGCCCGATCCTGGACTTCCTCGCGGTCGCGCGGGCCCGGCGTGGCGGCTATCAGACGATCAGCTTCAATCACTTAGATCATTCCCTTCAGGGCACGGCGAATCATGTCTTCACTGCTCAAACCTTTCTCCTTGATCGCGGAAATCGCCTTGCTGGCTTCCTGCGGCTTGTAGCCCAGGGAAATCAGCGCACTGACGGCGTCATTTTCCGCAGTGGCGACCGGCGCAATATCCGGCCCGCCTGGTTGGTTTGGCACCAGGGCAAACATCGCCGGCACGGTTTCCCACGCCTTGAAGCGATCCTTGAGTTCCACCAGCAAACGCTCGGCGGTCTTCTTGCCCACGCCCGGCACCTTGGTCAGGGCCGAGGTGTCCTGGGACTGCACGCAACGTACCAGTTCATCGACTTCCAGACTCGACATCAACGCCAGGGCCAATTTCGGCCCTACACCATTGAGACGAATCAACTCGCGAAAAAAGTCTCGCTCACGCTTGCTGGCGAAACCATAGAGTAACTGCGCGTCTTCGCGTACGACCAAATGGGTGTGCAACGTCAGCGGTTCACCGACCGACGGCAAGCGATACAGCGTGGTCATGGGCACTTCAAGCTCATACCCCAGACCGTTTACATCCAGAATCAGGTGCGGCGGCTGTTTCTCAGCCAGTGTGCCGCGCAAGCGTCCAATCACGTTTCAGATCCTTGAGCGTTGGCCAGTTCGGTGGCTGGCGACTGACAGAACAAGGGTGTTGCGCCGACAACACAGGCACAAAACCCTCATTCCGTAAAAATGACTGCTGATGCTATCAGAGACGCAGGCGCCCGCCACGACTGCGTGCCGTGCCCAGACCATGAGGCAACAGGCTGGAACGGGTGTGAGCATGGCAAATGGCAATGGCCAGGGCGTCCGAGGCATCGATTTGCGGTTTGCTGGTGAGTTTCAACATGTGCATCACCATCATTTGCACCTGCTCTTTATTCGCCGCGCCGGTCCCGGTTACTGCCTGTTTGACCTGGGTGGCCGTGTATTCGGCGATTTCCAGATTCTCTTCGGCGCCGGCAACGATTGCCGCGCCTCGGGCCTGACCGAGTTTCAGCGCGGAATCGGCGTTGCGCGCCATGAACACCTTTTCGATGCCCATGGTCACCGGGCCGTAGGTCTGGATGACTTCACGCACGCCGCGATAGACAATTTGCAGACGCTCGTGCAACTCGCCGGAACCGGTACGAATACAGCCCGACGCCACGTACACGCAGCCACGCCCGGTATCGCGTACCACGCCATAGCCGGTGATGCGCGAACCGGGGTCGATACCAAGAATTAAAGTCATAACGCCTGCGGCTTGTAATGAATGTGCGTGGCGAACCCACAACACTGTAGGAGCGAGCCTGCTCGCGATGGACGTTAACGATAACGCGCTACACCTGAATTGGCGCGGCGCTCTCAGGTTTTTCGCGAGCAGGCTCGCTCCTACAGGGGACGCCCTTAGCCGAGCTGTGCGGCCACCGACTCGGGGATATCCGCGTTGGAATAGACGTTCTGCACGTCATCCAGGTCTTCGAGCATGTCGATCAGCTTGAGGACTTTCTCGGCACCTTCCAGGTCCAGTTCGGCACTGGTGGTCGGCAACATGACGATTTCCGCGTCATCACCTTTGAAACCGGCGGCTTCCAGAGCGTTACGCACGGAGTAGAAACCGGCGAACGAGGTGAACACGTCAATGGAGCCGTCTTCGTTCGTGACCACGTCATCGGCGTCGGCTTCCATCGCCGCTTCCATCAAGGCGTCTTCATCCACGCCCGGCGCGAAGGAAATCTGCCCTTTGCGCTCGAACAGATAAGCCACGGAACCGTCGGTACCCAGGTTACCGCCGCACTTGCTGAACGCATGGCGAACAGCCGCTGCGGTGCGGTTGCGGTTGTCGGTCATGCACTCGACCATCACCGCCACGCCACCTGGGCCGTAGCCTTCGTAGGTCAGCTCGACCATGTCATCAGTGTCGGCTGCACCGGCACCGCGAGCCACCGCGCGATCGATGATGTCGCGGCTCATGTTCGCGCCCAGCGCCTTGTCCAGGGCCAGTCGCAGACGCGGGTTGGAGCCCGGATCACTGCCGCCCTGACGGGCAGCAACGGTCAGTTCACGTATCCACTTGGTGAAAATCTTGCCCTTCTTGGCATCCTGACGTTCTTTGCGGTGCTTGATGTTCGCCCACTTGGAATGACCCGCCATAACTCGCTCCGAATTCTCTTTGAAACATTGCCCGCCACACACGGAGTGCCGGCCAGCAAACAAAAAATCTCGACCTGAAGAAAAGGCGCATCCCATGAGGATGCGCCTTCAGGGTCAGCCTTACTCAGCTTTTGGCGTTTCGCGCAGACGAATGTGCAGTTCGCGCAATGCCTTGGCATCGACCACACCCGGTGCTTGCGTCATCACGTCGGCAGCACTCTGGGTTTTCGGGAAGGCGATCACTTCACGGATCGACTGGGCGCCGGTCATCAGCATCACCAGACGGTCCAGACCGAAGGCCAGACCACCGTGCGGCGGCGCGCCGTATTTCAGGGCGTCGAGCAGGAAGCCGAATTTCTCTTCCTGTTCCGCTTCATTGATACCCAGCAGGCGGAATACCGTCTGTTGCATTTCCTTGCGGTGGATACGGATCGAACCGCCACCCAGCTCGGTGCCGTTCAGGACCATGTCGTAGGCACGGGACAGGGCGGTCGCCGGGTTGGCTTCCAGCTCTTCCGGGGTGCATTTCGGCGCGGTGAACGGGTGGTGCAAGGCAGTGAAGCTGCCGTCGTCGTTTTCTTCGAACATCGGGAAGTCGACGACCCACATTGGTGCCCACTTGCAGGTCAGCAGGTCCAGGTCGTTACCGACCTTGATCCGCAGTGCACCCAAGGCTTCGCTGACGATCTTGGCTTTGTCGGCACCGAAGAACACGATGTCGCCATCCACTGCGCCAACGCGATCGAGGATCACGTTGAGGTTGGCTTCAGGGATGTTCTTGACGATTGGCGACTGCAGGCCTTCAACGCCTTTGGCGCGCTCGTTGACCTTGATGTACGCCAGGCCCTTGGCACCGTAGATGCCGACGAACTTGGTGTAGTCGTCGATCTGCTTGCGCGGCATGCTCGCTGCGCCAGGAACACGCAGGGCAGCGATACGGCATTTCGGATCGTTGGCCGGGCCACTGAAGACCTTGAAGTCGACTTCTTTCAGTTGATCGGCAACGTCCACCAGTTCCAGCGGGTTACGCAGGTCAGGCTTGTCGGAACCGTAACGACGCATGGCCTCTTCGAATGTCATGTGCGGGAATTCACCGAATTCCAGATCCAGCACTTCCTTGAACAGGTTGCGGATCATGCCTTCGGTGAGGCCCATGATGTCTTTTTCATCGAGGAAGCTTGTTTCGATGTCGATCTGGGTGAATTCAGGCTGACGGTCGGCACGCAGGTCTTCGTCGCGGAAGCACTTGGCGATCTGGTAGTAACGGTCGAAGCCGGCCACCATCAGCAGCTGCTTGAACAGCTGTGGCGATTGCGGCAAGGCGAAGAACGAACCGGCGTGAGTACGGCTCGGCACCAGGTAGTCACGTGCGCCTTCAGGGGTGGCACGGGTCAGGATCGGCGTTTCGACGTCGAGGAAACCGTTCTCGTCGAGGTAACGACGGATGCTGGTGGTCATGCGCGAACGCAGACGCAGCTTCTCGGCCATTTCCGGGCGACGCAGGTCAAGGAAGCGATAGCGCAGACGGGTTTCTTCGCCCACTTCGGAATATTCGTTGAGCGGGAACGGCGGGGTTTCCGATTCGTTCAGTACTTCCAGCTCGTAGCCCAGCACTTCGATCATGCCCGACGCCATGTTGGCGTTGCCGGCACCGGCCGGACGCAGGCGGACCTTGCCGGTCACTTTAACCACGTATTCGCTGCGCACGCGGTCGGCGGCGGCGAAGGTTTCAGCGCGGTCCGGGTCGAACACCACCTGGGCCAGACCGTCACGATCACGGATATCGAGGAAAATCACCCCACCGTGGTCACGGCGACGGTGAACCCATCCGCAAAGGGTAATTTCCTGGCCTTCCAGGCTTTCGTTCAGTTGGCCGCAATAATGGCTGCGCATCATGGTAGTGGTTTCACTTCTCGTAATTCGAAATTCGGTTAGAGGCCTTGCACACGGGATGGTGCAAGAGCTCGCACGTGTCGTTCAACTCAGGTTCCAGACCCTAGTCGGCTTTATCGCCGCCGGCCAGGTTCTTCTTGGAACCGGTCTTGAAATCGGTTTCGTACCAGCCGGTGCCGCTAAGGCGGAAGCCCGGCATGGACAGCATCTTCTTGAGCTCTGGCGCCTGGCAGGCAGGGCAGTCGACCAGCGGTGTTGCGCTGATCTTTTGAATGGCTTCCAACTGATGACCACAGGAAGCACATTGATAGTCGTACATCGGCATGGGGGTTGTCTCGGCGATCAGATTGCTACCGCGCACGCTGGGTTTTGCGGCAAAGAGCGGGATTATATCCATTAAATGCAGCCTGTGCAGCCGTAAGACTGCACAGACTGACACACGATGCATTCCGCCATCACGACTAGGCCATGACGACGCAACTCCCTTCCTTCAGGCTGTGCACAACGCAGACAACCCGCACCAGCCCGCTGAAATTCTTGACCCCGCCGTGACGCAAATGCACTTCTCGATCCACGTGAGACAACAACGCACTGACCGAACAGCAATTGATCCTGGCCATTTCCCCCAAAATATCCCAATACACCTGCTCAAGCCGCAAGCAGGTGGCAAAGCCATTCAAGCGTACGGATCGGGATAATGGCTGGGCCAGGCCCATATCGAACTCACTGACAAACGGATCGATCCTTACATCCTTGAATGAACCGTTCCTCCCATCGCTTCGCCTGTCTTCATAAACCATACCGTTGACACTCCTTTGCCATCCCTGGTTCTTATAAGAGTCATGCTGTGATTCTTATAAAAGCGCAGGCGCAAAGTTATATCCAGATGACTTTTTGACCATCCACGTAGGATAAGCCAACAACTGAAGGCGGATCATGGAGACCGTCCTAGTCCGGACAATTTCCTACACATACTGACGTAAGATCATTCAACGAAGAGAGGCCGAAACGACAGCGCGCGGACAACGCCTGCAAGGCACCATCCGCGCACTGAACGCGTTACTCATCCAGCAAAGCGCGCAACATCCATGCGGTTTTCTCGTGAACCTGCATACGTTGGGTCAGCAAATCCGCCGTGGGCTCGTCGCTGACCTTGTCGAGCAGGGGAAAGATCCCCCGCGCCGTACGCGTGACGGCCTCCTGCCCTTCGACCAGTTGTTTGATCATGCCTTCAGCGCTGGGCACGCCCGGCTCCTCCTTGATAGAAGAAAGGCGCGCATAAATGGAATAGGCACCCGGAGCAGGAAAGCCCAGCGCGCGAATGCGCTCGGCAATCGAATCGACCGCCAGGGCCAACTCGTTATATTGCTCCTCGAACATCAGGTGCAGGGTCCGAAACATGGGACCGGTGACATTCCAGTGGAAGTTATGGGTTTTCAAATAAAGTACATAAGTGTCCGACAGCAGACGCGAAAGTCCGTCGACGATGGACTTGCGATCCTCTTCACTGATACCGATATCGATTGCCATGCTTTTCCCCTAAAGGTGATCAAATTCATCCGACAGGTGCAGGACCACTCTAGCAAGCCTGTCGCCACACCGCAGGCGGGAATGCCCCCGCTCCCTGCGACATATCGCCCCCGATGCACCGCCGGACTCCCTGATTTGAGTAGCCGCAAGCTTTGCTGTTAAATAGGCAGTGTGTCGCAAAGCCCTATTTTTCCGGGCGTTGCGCATAGGCTGATAACGAGTACGTGCTCAACGCCTCTTATTGTTCTGAAGCGAACCGTGCTCTATCAGCTCTTCCTTGTGATCCGTCTTAACGTGAGTTAATCAAAATGTTGAAAATCGTCCACCTGCTAATGGGCGCAGCGGCCCTGCTGCTGTCCTTCATCCCTAGCCTGCGATCCGAAGCTGTTCCTTACCTGCAACAACCCGATGCGCTTTACCTGGCCTTTTTCGGCCTGCTCAACCTTACCCTCGCACCTGTAATCCCTTACTGGAACAAAGGCCCGCGTCATCAACTGCAAAACCTGGTCAGCGCCCTGCTGGTTCTGACTGTCGTATTGCAAACCCTGACGCTGCTCGCGCCGATGCCTGTCATCGCCGGTCAACCTGCCGTACTGTTCAGCCTGGTGGCGGCCCTGATCGCCGTGCTTCTTCATCTGGCCATCAGCTTCTACAAATCTTCACCGGCCACCGCTTCGCCAAGCTATGACATGACCAACCGCGATACCGGCACCGTGAAGTGGTTCAACACTTCCAAAGGCTTCGGGTTTATTTCCCGTGATTCCGGCGATGATATTTTCGTGCATTTCCGGGCCATTCGTGGCGAGGGTCATCGCGTCCTGGTCGAAGGCCAGCGCGTGGAGTTCTCCGTCATGAATCGTGACAAGGGCCTGCAAGCCGAAGACGTGATCGCCGCTCTTCCGCGACGCTGATTCAAGGCTAAAAAAAACCGCGAACAGCCAGGCTGCTCGCGGTTTTTTTACGCCTGCATGTTCAGTAATGCGGCGGTGGTGCTTCTTCTTCGAACGTTTCGAACTGGCCGGCCATTTCCTCCTGGCGCTTGAGCAAGGCCGCCATTTGCAGTTGCAGACGCTCAACAGCACGCTGCTGCGTCGCCAGCACATCGCTCAATGCCTGGATGGTGTCATCCTGAAAGGCCAGCTGGCTCTCCAGATCGGTAACGCGTTCTTCCAGGCTCATGATTCAACCCTCCAGAAACGTAAAATCATCGGTCAACACCAGGCGCAGCCGCTCGCGAATCACCGCGATCTGCTCTGCACTGTAAGGCTTCGCCGGGTGCTTGCCCCAGACCGGGGCTGGCCAGGCGGCATCCTCACGCTTGCGCACAATCACATGCATGTGTAACTGACTGACGACGTTACCCAGGGCCGCGACGTTCAATTTATCCGCGTCGAACGAATCCTTGAGCATTTCCGCCAGCGCAGTCGTTTCCTTCCAGAGCTGCACCTGATCAGCGACATCCAACTGAAATATCTCGCTGATATCGTCGCGACGAGGTACCAGGATGAACCACGGGTAGTTCGAATCATTGGACAACAGCAACCGGCTGAGCGGGAAATCCCCGATCGGTAACGTGTCTTGTTGAAGTCGTGGATCTAAAGCGAACACTGCGCGCACTCCCGTCTAGTCATCATTTTCAGCTTAGCGCCCCTCCACGCAGGACGACGCACCAAGCGACAGGACGGCAGCATACCTGTGAACACCACCGCCTTCACGACGAACCACGGCCGAAGGCCCATCGAAATTCGAGCGACCTGCAGAATGCGCGCCCCGACATGAGACATTTTTCGCAAGGGTGCACCATTACAGAACCGATGATCATGCAAAAAACGCTGAAATGACTGACAGACAACGACCTGTTCGCAATCACTCAGCAGTCATGCTGTATGAATTCAGTACAGCGATTAAAATTTTTTGCACCAAAACCGCACAGTGCGTCTACGCTGAGTGCGTCGGGTATCCGCCAATTACCCACTGGCGGGGTGAACCGGTAACGTTTTTGTTTGTCACGCAGTCGGCCAGGAGGGCGCAACACGATGCAAACCGTGGCGTCAAGCCCCATTAAAAGGTGCTTGTAACCCCCGGTTTTATGAGGTTTTTACGGTAACACGCAGGCGTTCAGAAAAAAAAACAGCAGTTTTCTGATTTGTGCACGCTTGTTGCATTCACACTCACATCGCCTGCAATGCAACCACTGGAAGTGGAAGCCTTCAGGCAAATAAAAACAGTGGCAGGGTTGCCCGATGGAGATTCAAACGTTTCACCAGGGACTCTTTTTACCGATGCTCACGCCTTGGAAAACAGCGATGACGTTGTATTCCGGTTGCATTGGGGCTGTAAATTTGCGACATCTACCAAGCTGTTTGCGACGGGGTCGTAAAGAAGCTGAAAGGATAGATACGCAAGTATCGCCAACATGGTCGGCGTGATATAAGTTTGCGCCGACACAAAAAGAAAGAGCCGCCCAGATAATAAAACAGGTGGGACGGCAGTACTCTTCTAAAACCAAAGGAGCAAATCACGATGCGCGTGATGAAGTGGAGCATGATCGCACTGGCAGTTGCAGCAGCAGCCAGTACTCAAGTGGCTACGGCCGCACCTTTCGTAAGTGACCAGGCTGAAGCCAAAGGTTTTGTTGAAGACAGCTCGTTGAACTTGCTGGTCCGCAACTACTACTTCAACCGTGACAACAAAGACGGCGCCCGCGACGTCAAAGACTGGACCCAAGGTCTCTGGGGCACCTACAACTCCGGCTACACCCAAGGTACTGTCGGCGTTGGTGTTGATGCATTCGGTTACCTGGCCATCAAACTGGATGGCGGCGATGGCACTTCCGGTTCGGGCAACATGAGCCGTAGCGACGTTGTAAACGCCAACGGTGGCCGCAACGTCAACGACAGCCAGGGTAAAGCAGGCGCGGCCATTAAATTCCGCGTTTCCAAAACCGAGCTGAAAATCGGCGACATGTCGCCAAGCACTGCTCCAGTGTTTGCTGTTGGCGGTTCCCGTATCCTTCCTCAAGTTGCCAGCGGTATCCAACTGCAGAGCAGCGAAGTCAAAGACCTTGACCTCGAAGCCGGCCACTTCTACTCGGGTTCCAGCCAGGACAAAAACTCCCGCGACGGCGACCTGTTTGCAAACTATGCTGGCGTGAAAGCCAAAAGCATGGACTACTTCGGTGGCAAGTACGGCATTACCGACAACCTGTCCGCATCGCTGTATGGCGCCCAGCTGGAAGACATCTGGAACCAGTACTACGCCAACGTGAACCTCACCACTCCATTTGGTGGTGACACGTCGCTGAACACTGACTTCAACATCTATCGCACCACCGATACCGGTGATTCGAAAGCTGGTGACATCAGCAACACCGCATTCTCGCTGGCAACTGCTCTCTCGTTCCTGAAAGCGCACACCATCACCCTGGCCTTCCAAAAGGTTAATGGCGATACCCCGTTCGACTACGTCGGTATCGGCAAGAACAACCGCGGTGGCGACTCGATCTTCCTCGCCAACTCCATCCAGTACTCTGACTTCAACGCCCCTGGCGAGAAGTCTGCCCAGATCCGTTACGATCTGAAAATGGCTGAGTACGGCGTTCCAGGTCTGAGCTTCATGACCCGTTACGTGAAAGGTTGGGACATCGACGGTACCAACACCCCAGCAGGCAGCGCTTACACCGGCCTGTACGGTGAAGATGGCAAGCACAACGAAACCAACTTCGAAGCCAAGTACGTTGTTCAGTCTGGCCCGGCAAAAGATCTGTCCGTTCGCTTCCGTCAAGCTTGGCACTTTGCTAACGCCGACGAAGGTGAAGGCGACGTGAAAGAGTTCCGTGTGATCGTCGACTACCCACTGTCGATTTTGTAATCGCATCCAGTTAGTTTGCGGTAACAAATAAAAAAGGCCCATCTTCGGATGGGCCTTTTTGTTGCCTGCGTGTTGCTTACTGCACCGCAGATTCCTGCACCACACGAATCACCCGCTGTGGAAACGGGATATCGATACCGGCCGTTTTCAACCGGTCACGGGACTGTTCGTTAAACATGAACATCACATCCCAATAATCCGCCGTCTTCACCCACACTCGCAGGGAAACAGTGATCGAACTGTCGCCCAGGGTAGAAATGACAGCTTGCGGAGCCGGCTCAGCCAGGATGCGATCATCCTTGGCCAGATCCAGCAATACTTCACGGGCTTTCTGCAAGTCCGCTTCGTAATCCACGCCCACATCAAACACAACCTTGCGGGTGGGTTGACGGTTAGTGTTGGTGATAATGCCGTTCGACAAGTTGCCGTTCGGGACGATGATGGTCTTGTTATCGCCAGTGCGCAGTACGGTGTGGAAAATCTGAATGCTGTCGACCGTACCGGCAACACCTTGAGCTTCGATCCAGTCACCAATACGGAACGGACGGAACAACAGAATCAGCACGCCACCGGCGAAGTTCGCCAGGCTGCCCTGCAACGCCAGACCGATGGCCAGACCGGCCGCACCGATTGCAGCAACGAAGGAGGTGGTTTCGACACCGATCATCGACGCCACGCTGACGATCAGCAAGATCTTCAGAATAATGTTCGCCAGGCTGCTGATGAAGCCTTGCAGCGCCAGGTCAGCGTTACGCAACGCGATCAGGCCGCCCAGTTTCTGCGTCACTTTGTTGATCAACCACCAGCCGATGGCCAGGGTGATGATCGCCAGCAGCACCCGACTGCCGTATTCCATGATCATCGGAATCCAGGCTTGGGACGCCTTGACCAGGTTGTCCACTTCAGCATTCAAGTCCATCTACATTCTCCTGATTTCCGGCCACACGGCACGCGAAAAAAATAAGCGGCAGAAAGGCTGCTCCCGTTCGGGGGCAGCCTTTCTGCCGCTGCTTGGGCCTCGGACGCCGAAAACGCCGAGAGGTTCCCGCCTGAGAAATCAGTCGCGGAAGTTGTTGAACTGCAACGGCATGTCGAACGTCTTGGCGCGCAGGGCTGCGATAGCTTCCTGCAGATCGTCACGTTTCTTGCCGGTAATGCGCACCTGCTCGCCCTGAATGGCGGCCTGCACCTTGAGCTTGGCGTCCTTGACGTGAGCGACGATTTTCTTCGCCAGCTCTTTGTCGATGCCTTCCTTGAGAACGGCTTCCTGCTTCATCAGCTTGCCCGACGCATAGGCATCCTTGACTTCAAGGCACTGCACGTCGATCTTGCGCTTGACCAGCGCCAGCTTGAGGATCTCAATCATTGCTTCGAGCTGGAAATCGGCTTCAGCGGTCAGGTTGACGGTCAGGTCCTTTTCCTTGAACTCGAAGGTGCCCTTGCCTTTCAGGTCATAACGACGATCGAGTTCCTTGACGGCGTTCTCGACCGCGTTGGTGACTTCGTGTTTGTCCAGTTCGGATACCACGTCGAACGACGGCATGTAATCTCTCCAATAAAGGGCGCGCTCGATCAAGATGGAGCACGCCTGGCTTGCGGTTAAAATCCGCGCTGATTATAACGGGTCTTTCCCATCATTCACTGCGAGCGTCCGATGCACGCCTCAAACAGAGCAAAAAGCTGATGTCCACCACCTGGCATGTTCTGGGCGCCGGCAGCCTCGGCACTTTATGGGCCACGCGTCTGGCGCGGGCCGGGGTGCCGGTCCGGCTGATCGTGCGGGATGCGCCGCGCTTGCAGGCTTATCAGGCTGCGGGCGGCTTGACGCTGGTGGAGCACGGCGAAGCAACAACGTATGCCATCCCCGGCGAAACTACCGACAGCGATGAGCCGATCAATCGCCTGCTGGTGGCCTGCAAAGCCTACGATGCCGAGCAAGCCGTGGCCCGACTGGCGCCGCGCCTCGCGTCCGGCGCCGAATTGATCCTGTTGCAGAACGGCCTTGGCAGTCAGGACGCCGTTGCGGCGCAGGTGCCGCAAGCGCGCTGCATTTTTGCTTCGAGCACCGAAGGCGCATATCGCGACGGTGACTGGCGCGTGGTATTCGCCGGTCACGGTTACACCTGGCTGGGGGATGCCGGTCATCCCGTGGCGCCGATCTGGCTGGATGACGTGAGCGCCGCCGGGATTCCCCACGAATGGAGCACCGACATTCTGACCCGGCTTTGGCGGAAACTGGCACTCAACTGCGCGATCAATCCACTGACGGTGTTGCACGATTGCCGCAATGGCGGCTTGCAGGACCACCATTGCGAAGTCGCAACCCTCTGCGGCGAACTGACCGAGCTGCTTGAACGCTGTGGCCAGCCGGCCGCCGCCGAAAACCTCCAGCCGGAAGTGGAACGGGTGATTCACGCCACTGCAGCCAATTTCTCGTCGATGTATCAGGACGTTGCGAATCAACGCCGTACCGAAATCAGCTACCTGTTGGGCTATGTCTGCAAAGTGGCTTCGCGACACCAACTGAACCTGCCGCACCTCAATCAGCTTGAATCACGCTTGATCGCCCATCTGCACAGCCTTGGATTGCCCAGCGACTGAGCAGCGGCTACGCTGGCCACTTGTTCCTTTTCAGCGATAAACCTGATGCCATTGCGCCAGCGCCTTGAAAACCTTCCCGTCGGCCAGAAACTGCTGGCCGCCCTGCTGGTGCTGTTGACCACCGTTTTGCTGGTCGCCAACCTGACCTTTATCAGCGCCGCGTACTACATTTCCCAGGAAAGCATGGCGCCCCAGGCCTTGCAGACCATCGGCCGACTGGTGTCCAACCCCAGCCTGGTGGCTGAAGCGCTGCAGTCACCACAAAATGCCGAGCGACTGCTCAATGAGCTCAACAGCTATTCACCGCTGCGCGCGGCAGCCCTGTATGACGGCAAGGGCGAAAGGCTGGCGCAGTTGCAACGTGGCGATCATTTGGGCCTGCCCGAGCGTTACCGCCACATCGAATCCTGGCAAGCCACCGAATTTCGCAGCAACCAAGTGATCACCCTGCCCCGCCCCGGCACCGCGCCCGGCCATCTGCTGCTGGTCGCCAGCAGCGAACTGCCGATGGCCTTCTACACCGGGACCCTGACGGCCAGCCTCGGCATTCTGATCTTCAGCGTACTGTTATGGCTGGTGATCGCCCGGCAGATCAAACGCCTGATTACCCGGCCGATCCATCAACTCGAAGAGCTGTCGCGGCAAGTGACCCGGGAGGAGAACTACGCCCTGCGCGCCTCACGCGGCAACCATGACGAAATCGGCAGCCTGGCCGAGGCGTTCAACACCATGCTCTCGCGTATCGAGGCACGGGAGCAGCAACTCAAACGGGCACGGGACGAATCCCAGGCCGCTTACGATCAGGCCCAGGGCCTGGCCGAAGAAACCCGCCACACCAACCGCAAACTGGAACTCGAGGTCCAGGTGCGCAGCAAGATCGAGAAGAAACTCACCGGGTTCCAGAATTACCTCAACAGCATCATCGACTCCATGCCGTCGGCGCTGATCGCCCTCGACGAGCAGCTCTACGTGACGCAGTGGAATCAGGAGGCCAGCGCCCTCTCCGGCACACGCCTGGATGAAGCGCTGAATCAGCCGATCTTCCTTGCGTTCGAACCGCTCAAACCGTTTCTGCCGCAGCTCAAGCAAACCGTCGAGCAGCACACGGTCGCGAAGATCGAGCGCGTGACCTGGCTCAAGGACGATGAACCCAAGCATTACGCCCTGACCTTTTACCCGCTGATGGGCGGTGCCGGTCGTGGTGTGGTGATCCGCATCGACGACATCACCCAGCGCCTGTCGCTGGAGGAAATGATGGTGCAGTCGGAAAAAATGCTCTCGGTTGGCGGCCTCGCCGCCGGCATGGCCCACGAAATCAACAACCCGCTTGGCGCGATCCTGCACAACGTGCAGAACATTCGTCGACGCCTGTCCCCGGACTTGCCAAAAAACCTCGAACAGGCCGAACAAGTCGGCGTTGAGCTGGATACGGTCAACGAGTACCTGAAAGTACGTGAGGTGCCGCAGCTGCTCGACGGCATTCAACAGGCGGGCGCCCGGGCGGCGAAAATCGTCACCCACATGCTCAGCTTCAGCCGCCGCAGCACCCGGCAAATGGCGCCGTGCGATTTGCCGGCGCTGATCGATCAAGCCGTGGAAATCGCCGGCAACGACTTTGACCTGGCAATTGGCTTTGACTTCAAGGGTCAGGCGATCATTCGTCAGTTCGACCCCGCTCTGGGTCCCGTGCCCGGCACCGCCAACGAACTTGAGCAGGTGCTGCTCAACCTGCTGAAAAACGCTGCGCAAGCCATTCACCAGCGCGAGGACGGCTGCGAGCCGGGACGGATCATCCTGCGGACCCGACTCAATCCGCCGTGGGCGGAAATTCAGGTCGAGGACAATGGCATCGGCATGAGTGAGAGCGTGCGCAAACGCACCTTCGAACCCTTCTTCACCACCAAGGAAATCGGTCAGGGCACCGGGCTTGGCTTGTCGGTTTCGTATTTCATCATCACCAACAACCACAAGGGTCAGATGGAAGTGCAATCGACCCTGGGCCAGGGCACGTGTTTCACCTTGCGCCTGCCGTTGACGAGCACCCCGCTCGTTTCTCAAGAACTCAATCAGCTTTCGAGGTAACCATGGGCTTTCGCTTGTCGAAGATCTACACCCGCACCGGCGACAAAGGCGAAACGGGGCTGGGCGACGGCCGCCGCGTGCCCAAGGACCACCCGCGGATCGAAGCCATTGGCGAAGTCGATTCATTGAACAGCCAGGTCGGCGTGCTGTTGGCCGGGCTCGAAGCGGAACGTGAAAAGTTTCCCGGATTAAACGAAGTGATCGAGGTTTTGGCGCCTTGCCAGCATCGGTTGTTCGATCTCGGTGGCGAACTGGCCATGCCGGAATATCAGGCGTTGAAGGCGGCAGAAATCGAACGCCTGGAAGCGGCGATCGATGTGTGGAATGAAGAGCTGGGGCCCCTGGAGAATTTCATTCTGCCGGGCGGTTCGGCACTGATTGCGCAAGCGCATGTGTGCCGAAGCCTGGCGCGCAGTGCCGAGCGCCGGTGTCAGCATTTGAATGCGCTTGAACCGTTGGCCGGGGTTGGCCTGGCGTACATCAATCGGTTGTCGGATCTGTTGTTTGTGGTGGCGCGGGTGATTGCCAGGCGCCAGGGGGTTGCGGAGATTTTGTGGCAGCCTGCTGCGAAACCCGGGGTTTAAGCGGCACTCTTAAGGACGCCTTCGCGGGCAAGCCTCGCTCCTACTGAAGAATGCATATCCCTGTAGGAGCGAGGCTTGCCCGCGAATAGGCCGGCAGCTACACCAAAGAATCCGGCCAGAACGCCCGGATCCCCGCCACACCTTGGGCGCCTGCCGCCCAAGCCTGATCAACTTGCGCCGGTCCAACACCACCGAGCAAGAACACCGGCTTGCTGAAACCTTCGATCAACGTTGCAGCCTGCTCCCAACCCAGCGGCTGAGCCCCCGGATGCGTCAGGGTCGGCTGCACCGGCGACAGGGTCACAAAGTCCACGCCCATCTGCTCGGCCAGCGCCAGTTCCTCGGCGTTATGGCAGGACGCCGCCAACCAGCGCGACGCCGGCAGCGGACGACCGGCCGCTGCGTATTTGCGCAGCTGTGCCGAGGTGATGTGCCAACCGGCCGACGGGAAATCGCCCAACCATTCGAACGGCCCCTTGATCATCAACTGCGCCTTGCCGGCACACAGCCCGGCCGCGTCCACCGCCAGATCGCGGTATTTCGGGTCGTAGCCGTTGGGCGCCCGCAGCTGGATCAACTTGATGCCGTTGGCGATGGCTTTCTGAATACCGCGCAGCAGCGCAGGGGTTTCCAGATCTTCAGGCGTAATCAGGTAAGCCGCAGGCAATCGCGCCGCCGCAACGATTGGCTGGTTGGCGGCCGGAAACTCATAGCCCGGCAGATCACGCGGCGCCACCCATTCCAAAGGCTGGCCTTCGGCACCGTGAGGTTCGCCGGAAAAGTCCGAGACCTCCCAGACATCCAGCAATACTTGTTTGTCCGGGTAGTCATGGCGGACCTTTATCAGCGGTCGCGCGGCATTGACCACAATTCCCAACTCTTCATGAAGCTCACGGGCCAGCGCAGTTTCCACGGACTCGTCGGCCTCGACCTTGCCACCCGGGAATTCCCAAAGACCGCCCTGATGCTGAGTGTCGGCGCGCCGGGCGATAAGGATCTTGCCGCTGCTCTCGCGGATAACCGCGGCGGCTACGTGTACTCGTTTCACTGCCCGACCTCCTCCAGACCCGCCTTTTGCCAGGCCTTGAAGGCTGGCCATTGGTAGATCGTTTCGACGTAGGCCTCGTCCGCCACCGGCAATTTCACCTGGTAGGTGCGAAGGCGCACGGCAATGGGTGCGAAGAACGCATCGGCCAGGGTCGCGCGGCCAAACAGGTATGGACCGGTTTCGGTCGCGGCTGCGCGGCACTCGGCCCACAACGCCAGCATGCGTTCGATGTCCGCCTGGACGTCAGCCGGGACCGGCGACAAAGGTGCGTCGCGGCTCAGGTCAAACGGCATGTTGCCGCGCATGGCGAAGAAGCCGGCGTGCATTTGTGCACAGGCCGAACGTGCCTGGGCGCGGGCCGCGACGTCTTTGGGCCAGAGGCCGGCATCAGGGAATTGTTCGGCCAGGTACTCGGCAATCGCCAGGGAATCGGCGATGGTGCCGTGCTCGGTTTTCAGCAACGGGACTTTGGCGGTCGGCGAATGCTTGAGCAACTGCTCGCGAGTGTCCGGCTGGTTCAGTTTGATCAATTCTTCGGTGTACGGGGCGCCGGCCAGGTCAAGGGCCAGGGCGCCGCGCAGGGACCAGGAGGAATGCAATTTGTCGCCGATGATCAGGTGGAGGCTCATGTTCGGGACCTTTTGATGAGGGGGGACAGGCCAGAATCTTTGGTGTCTGATCGGACCTCTTCGCGGGCAAGCCTCGCTCCTACAGGGATTGCGCGATCCTTGTAGGAGCGAGGCTTGCCCGCGAAAGCGATCTGTCTTACGTACGGTACTCGGCGTTGATCTTCACGTATTCGTGGGACAGGTCCGTGGTCCAGATGGTTTCGCTGCAATCGCCGCGACCCAGTTCGATACGGATGGTGATTTCTTCCTGCTGCATCACCGCTGCGCCCTGGGCTTCGGTGTAGGTCGATGCGCGGGCACCACGGCTGGCGATGCAGACTTCGCCGAGGAACACGTCGATCTTGCTCACGTCCAGGTTTGGTACGCCGGCACGGCCAACGGCAGCCAGGATGCGGCCCCAGTTCGGGTCGGATGCGAACAGCGCGGTCTTGATCAGCGGCGAGTGCGCCACGGTGTAGCCAACGTCCAGGCATTCCTGGTGATTGCCGCCGCCGTTGACTTCAACGGTGACGAACTTGGTCGCGCCTTCGCCGTCACGCACGATGGCCTGGGCCACGTCCATGCACACTTCGAACACAGCCTGTTTCAGCTTGGCGAACAGTTCACCACTGGCGGAGGTGATTTCCGGCAGTGCCGCCTGACCGGTAGCGATCAGCATGCAGCAGTCGTTGGTCGAGGTGTCGCCGTCGATGGTGATGCGGTTGAACGACTTGTTGGCGCCGTCCAGCAACAGGTTTTGCAACACGTCGCGGGAGACTTTGGCGTCGGTGGCGATGTAGCCGAGCATGGTCGCCATGTTCGGACGGATCATGCCCGCGCCTTTGCTGATGCCGGTAACGGTGATGGTCACGCCGTCATGCTGGAACTGGCGACTGGCGCCCTTCGGCAGGGTATCGGTGGTCATGATGCCGGTGGCGGCAGCTTCCCAGTTGTTCACCGACAGGTCGTCGAGAGCGGCTTGCAGCGCGCCTTCGATTTTCTCGACCGGCAGCGGTTCGCCGATCACACCGGTGGAGTACGGCAGCACCAGGCTGGCATCGACGCCAGTCAGCTCAGCCAGTTTCGCGCAGGTGCGCTCGGCGGCCGCCAGACCCGGTTCGCCGGTGCCGGCGTTGGCGTTGCCGGTGTTGGTCAGCAGGTAACGCACCGGACCTTGCACACGCTGCTTGGCCAGGATCACCGGAGCGGCGCAAAAGGCGTTCAGGGTAAACACGCCTGCCACGGTGGAACCTTCGGCGCAGCGCATGACCACGACATCCTTGCGTCCAGGACGCTTGATGCCGGCCGAGGCGATACCGAGTTCAAAACCGGCAACCGGGTGCAACGTTGGCAAAGGACCAAGACCAACAGCCATGAATGCGCTCCTTAATAAATGATGTCTGCACCGCTTTCAGGAAGAACGGTGGTGTAAATGGCAAAACGCCGCGACGGCTGATGCCGGTCGCGGCGCGGGTATTTCAGCGTATGAAACGGGTTTTACTGGATCTGCCCGTGGCAATGCTTGAACTTCTTGCCCGAACCGCAGTAGCACAGTTCGTTACGGCCCAGCTTCTGTTCGTTGCGAACCGGTGCGGTGGCGAGGGCTACATCGAGCTCTTCACCCAGCTGTTCCGGTTGATCGAGACCAGGTGCTTCAGCGTGCTCGAACTGCATGCGCGCCGCCAGTGCTTCGGCTTCCTGGCGCAGGCGTTGCTCTTCTTCGATCGGATCTTCGCGGCGGACCTGAACGTGCGACAGCACACGGATCGAGTCGCGCTTGATCGAATCCAGCAACTCGGAGAACAGCGTGAACGACTCGCGCTTGTACTCTTGCTTCGGGTTCTTCTGCGCATAGCCACGCAAGTGGATGCCGTGACGCAGGTGGTCCATGGTCGACAGGTGGTCTTTCCACAGGTCGTCCAGCACGCGCAGCACGATTTGCTTCTCGAAGGTACGCAGCGCGTCGGCGCCCGCCTGGTCTTCTTTCTCGTTGTACGCCGCAATCAGCTCCTGCATCAGCTTCTCGCGCAGGGTTTCTTCGTACAGGTGATCGTCTTCGTCGAGCCATTGCTGGATCGGCAGCGCCACACCGAAGTCGCTCTGCAACGCCGCTTCCAGACCCGCCACGTCCCACTGCTCAGGCAGCGACTGCGGTGGAATGTGAGCGCTGACGGTAGCGTTGAGTACGTCCTGACGGAAGTCGGCGATGGTTTCACCGATGTTGTCGGCGGCCAGCAACGTGTTGCGCATGTGATAGATCACTTTACGCTGTTCGTTGTTGACGTCATCGAACTCGAGCAGTTGTTTACGAATGTCGAAGTTGCGGCCTTCAACCTTGCGCTGAGCCTTCTCGATGGCGTTGGTCACCATGCGGTGCTCGATCGCTTCACCGGACTGCATGCCCAATGCTTTCATGAAGTTCTTCACCCGGTCAGAGGCGAAGATGCGCATCAGGCTGTCTTCCAGCGACAGGTAGAAACGGCTGGAACCGGCGTCACCCTGACGACCTGCACGACCACGCAACTGGTTGTCGATACGGCGCGATTCGTGACGTTCGGACGCAATCACCTGCAAGCCACCCGACTCCAGCACTTGCTGGTGACGCTTCTGCCAGTCGGCCTTGATCTGGGCAATCTGCTCCGGCGTCGGGTCTTCCAGAGACGCGACTTCCACTTCCCAGTTGCCGCCCAACAGAATGTCGGTACCACGACCGGCCATGTTGGTGGCGATGGTCAGTGCGCCTGGACGACCGGCCTGGGCAATGATTTCGGCTTCTTTTTCGTGGAACTTGGCGTTCAGGACCTTGTGCTCGATGCCTTCCTTCTGCAGCAGCGCAGACATGTGCTCGGAAGTTTCGATGGTTGCAGTACCCACCAGCACCGGACGGCCGTGAGTCATGCACTCCTTGATGTCGTTGATGATCGCCGCGTATTTCTCTTCGGCGGTCAGGAACACCAGGTCGTTGTAGTCTTTACGCGCCAAAGGCTTGTTCGGCGGGATCACCATGACCTGCAGGCCGTAGATCTGGTGGAATTCGAACGCTTCGGTGTCTGCGGTACCGGTCATGCCGGACAACTTGTTGTACAGACGGAAGTAGTTCTGGAACGTGGTCGACGCCAATGTCTGGCTTTCGGCCTGGATGTTCAGGTTTTCCTTGGCTTCGATAGCCTGGTGCAGGCCTTCGGACAAACGGCGACCCGGCATGGTACGACCGGTGTGTTCGTCGACCAGGACAACCTGACCGTCCTGCACGATGTATTCAACGTTGCGGTTGAACAGCTTGTGCGCACGCAGGCCGGCATAGACGTGGGTCAGCAGGCCCAGGTTATGCGCCGAATACAGGCTCTCGCCTTCAGCCAGCAGGCCGACGCGGGTCAGCATGTCTTCGATGAACTGGTGACCGGCTTCGTTGAGTTCGACCTGACGGGTCTTCTCGTCGACGGTGTAATGGCCGGCCTTGGTGACTTCGCCTTCGACTTCTTCGACGTGCAATTGCAGCTGCGGGATCAGTTTGTTGATCTCGATGTACAGCTTCGAGCTGTCCTCGGCCTGACCGGAAATGATCAGCGGGGTACGGGCTTCGTCGATGAGGATGGAGTCGACTTCGTCGATCACGGCAAAGTTGAGTTCGCGCTGGAATTTTTCTTCCATGCTGAACGCCATGTTGTCGCGCAGGTAGTCGAAACCGAATTCGTTGTTGGTGCCGTAGGTGATGTCGGCGGCGTAGGCCTGACGTTTCTCTTCCGGCGGCTGGAAAGGTGTAACCACACCGACCGTCATGCCGAGGAATTCGTAGAGCGGACGCATCCAGTTGGCGTCACGGCGGGCCAGATAGTCGTTCACGGTAACAACGTGCACGCCTTTGCCGGACAGCGCGTTGAGGTAAACGCCCAGTGTGGCCACCAGGGTCTTGCCTTCACCGGTACGCATTTCCGCGATCATGCCTTCATGCAAGGTCATGCCGCCGATCAGCTGGACATCGAAGTGGCGCATACCCATGACGCGCTTGCCGGCTTCGCGGGCGACCGCAAAGGCTTCTGGCAGCAGCTTGTCGAGGGTTTCCCCTTTGGCGATGCGGGCCTTGAACTCATCCGTCTTGGCACGCAATTGATCGTCCGAAAGGGCCACCATTTGCTCTTCGAAGGCATTGACGAGTTGCACCGTCTTGAGCATGCGTTTGACTTCACGCTCGTTCTTGCTTCCAAAAAGTTTCTTTAACAAAGGCGCAAACATATCGGCAGGATCTTCCACACTAAAGGGATGGAGGGCGGCCCCGTGAGTCGCCCGTGCAGCCCTCATGGCCGCATGCGAACGAGCATTCTACCCGGAAACGATGGTGAGGAAAGTGGCGTTGTTCCACGATGCATGCACTGCGCTGTTACGGGGCTCACTTAAAATAAGGGCTTTTTGCTGAACTTCAAGCCACTGACGGCAGAAGTTACTTGTTGATTTAATGGGTAAAGCGCGCGCAAAGCAATGGGTCGGGTGCAACCAGTGCTTTCTGCTACCATGGCGGCTCTGTTACTTCAGGTGTCTGATCATGGCATTTCGCCCTCTTACGGCCAGAGCACCCGCCGTTCTGCTTCGCGAAGCCAAACCGCTGAAAGCCATTTTTGGCCATGCTCAACGCCTGGGTCATTTACAACGCCTGCTCGAAAGCCAATTGCAGCCCGCTGCGCGCGAACATTGCCATGTGGCGTCGTGGCGCGAAGGCAGCTTGTTGCTGATTGTCACTGACGGACATTGGGCAACGCGTCTGCGCTATCAACAGAAGCGTCTGCAACGGCAGTTGCAGATGTTTGATGAGTTCGCCAGCCTGACGCGGATTCTGTTCAAGGTGCAGCCGCCGACCGTTCAGCAAGGAGCGGCCGGGCATACCATCAGTTTGTCGACGGATGCGGGGGCGACGATCCAGGCTACGGCTGAGGGGATCAGCGATCCTAATCTCAGGGCTGCCCTCGAACGACTGGCCGCTCACGCCAAACCAAAAGACTGACACGGCCCCTGTAGGAGCGAGGCTTGCCCGCGAAGCTTTGGGCGCCCTCAAGGGCCCCTTCGCGGGCAAGCCT
>NZ_JAGYFZ010000065.1:0-34995 GCF_019946675.1 Pseudomonas sp. BF-B-15 | reverse complement strand
GGGTCAGTCAACATCAATGCTGAATGATCCACCGCTTTCGCGAGCAAGCCCGCTCCCACAGGGTCTGAGTCTGACCTGTGTGTACCAATCGGTACAAACCCCACATACCCACGACAACTTGCTCCTTGAGGCTGCATAAGCCGGTGCACCCACCGGTTTTCCATTCCAGGGAGTGAGCCCAATGATCGGTAGCGTCAGCAACTACACGAGCTATACCAGCACCAGCAGCACCACAACCAGCAATGCTCGCAGCCAGCAATTCCAGAAAGAACTGCTCGCCAGGCTCGACACCAACAGCGACGGTTCGGTGGATCAGGACGAGCTCACCAGCGCTCTGTCACAGAAAACCGAGGACGGCCTGCTGGTCAGCCTGAGCAAGAACTTCGCCGATCTGGACAGTGACGACAGTGGCAGCCTGAGCAGCGAAGAAATGGCTGCGATGGCACCACCGCCACCACCACCGCGTGATCTGGCACCCAACACCGAACTGGCCGACGCGCTGATCAGCGCACTGGACACCGACAGTGACGGCGCCATCAGCAGCGATGAGCTGAGCAGCGGCCTGACCAACGCCGGCAGCAGTGCCGACAGCACAAAGATTTTTTCGGCGCTGGATAAAAACGAAGACGGCGTCGTCAGCAAGGACGAACTCGCCGCCAGCCTCGCCCCTCCGCCGCCACCGCCGCAACAGGTGTCCAGTGACGAATTGTTCAGCCAACTCGACGCGGACAGCGATGGCAGTGTCAGCGCCGGCGAATTGAGCAGTGCGTTGCAGGCCAGCAGCACTTCAACCACCAGCAGCGACACCAGCGCCGCGTTGCTCAAGGTGCTGGACAGCGACAGCAGTGGCGGCGTCAGCAGCGACGAATTGGAAGCCGCGTTGCAGGCCGGTCGCGAGAAAAACAGCAACAGCGCCACCGATCAGGCGAACGTGACTGAAGCGCTGAACAAAATGATCGCCAACCTGAGCAAGCAGTACTCGCTCGACAAGGTGGCGACGGTAGGCAAGTACCTTAACGTCACAAGCTAATTGTAGGAGCCGGCTTGCCGGCGATCGGATCACCGCGGCGTTTGAGGTGAAACGCGGTGATGCCATCGCCGGCAAGCCGGCTCCTACAATTTATCGGCCATGAGTTTACGGTCGGCGATCTTCCACCCGCGCCTGACTCTTGCTCCAGTCGGTCAACAGGCTGTACGCCACAGCCAGCAACGTCGGGCCGATAAACAGGCCGATGAACCCGAACGCAATCAACCCGCCAAACACGCCCAACAGCACGATCACCAACGGTAAATTACCGCCACGACTGATCAGGTAAGGCTTGAGCACGTTGTCGACCCCACTGATGATGAACGTCCCCCACATTCCAAGGAACACCGCCATACCGTATTCGCCCTTCCAGGCGAGCCACGCCGTGGCCGGAATCCACACCAGCGGTGGCCCCATGGGAATCAGGCTCAGCAAGAAGGTGACGATGCCCAGCACCAGCGCCCCCGGCACCCCGGCAATCAGGAAGCCGATCAGCGCCAGCACCGCTTGCGCCGCCGCAGTCCCGATCACGCCGTTCACCACCCGTTGCACCGTACCCGCCACCAGTTCGATGTAATAACCGGCGCGGTCACCGATCAACCGTTGCAGCAGCCCATGGACAAACGCCGCCAAACGCGGCCCGTCCCGGTAGAAAAAGAACACGAACACAATGCTGAGTGTCAGCTCGAGAATGCCGCCGCCAATCTGTGCACTACGCGCCAGCAACCAGTTGCCGACCTGCCCCAGATAAGGTTTGAGCGACACCATCATCGCCGCGCCCTGCTGATCGATGCTGTTCCAGATCACCACCAGACGCGCGCCTACCAAAGGAATACTGCCCAGCCATGCCGGCGCCTCGGGCAGGCCATCCATTTGCACGTCCTTGATGAACGCCGTGGCATCACGCACATGGTCTGCGAGGTTGAAACCCAGCCACACCAGCGGCACCGCCACCAGCAACATCCAGCCGAGGGTCAGCAATGCCGCCGCCAGGGATTCTCGCCCATTGAGCCAACGGGTCAGCAAGCGCATCAGCGGCCAACTGGCGAACGCAAGCACCGCGCCCCAGAACATGGCCGACCAGAACGGCGCCATCACCCAGAAGCTCGCGCCAAACAGCACCAGCAGCAGGATCTGCACCAACAGTCGATCGTTATTGATCATCCACGTCTCGAAAAAATGTCAGTCAGCCAATAAGAGTAGGCGAACGCGGCAAGCACGTCCGCCTGCCACAGCTTATCGCAACAGTTCGATGTGCAGGCCAGAGCCTTCGACGCTGCCGGTTTCCATCCTGGCCGTACGCACACCCTGGCCGATCAGGGCCTGGCGCCAGGCTTCGGCCTTCGGCCCGGACACACTGACCCGCAACGTGGTGTCCAGGTTCAGCCCACGGGAGATCAGACGCAGCCAGGTATCGTCAGGGTCGCCGGTCAGCTTGGGGAAATCGAGCTCGCCGGTGCTCTTGAGTTCTCGAAGCAAGGTGGCGGAAGTCGGCAGCAAATCACCCAGCGGCGCTGCGGTGTCGAACTGCTCGACGTGCAAATAGGCTTTGCGATTGCCGCGAGTGATGCTGTAGAGCGCCACCAGGGTGTTGTCCCGCGGCGCCGCCAGACGCAACAACAGGTAGGCCTGCTGATCGTCGGCCCCATAGAGCTTGGCATTGCCGAAGACCTCATTGGCCCACAGGCTGCTCTCGCCGCAATCGCGGGCCTGGCACCAGAACAGCAACTGGGCGTCCTGCTTCTGCAAGGCTTCGCGAGCCGCCGTGAAGGCTTCGGTGGAGGAATGCTCCGCAGGCAGCTCGTAGGTCACCGAGGTGGTTTGGCCGCGGGCGCTGACCTGACCGTCGAAACGCAACTGCCCACTGATCTTGCGGATCGAGCCCAACGGGTAGATCCGTTCGAGTTCAGCCGTGGGGCGATAGTCGACGATCTGCGAATCGGCCAGGCGCGGCACGATCGGCAGGTCCTGACTGCCCGGCACATCGGCGGCAAACAGAGAAGGACTGAAACAACACAGCATTAGCAGACTGAGTGATCGCATGGACAGGCTCATCGGATCAGCATGGCCTGGGCACCCTTGACGACACTGGCGTCGTCGATGCGCTCGGGCACCAGCAAACCGCGCTGCACCGCCGGGCGCGCCGCCATCGTCGCCATCCAGCGTTGCAATGCAGACAAGCCGTCCACTGCCACACCGGACCACTCGTGACCACGGACCCACGGATAGGTCGCGATGTCGGCAATGCTGTATTCGTCCGCCAGAAACTCTACGTCTTGCAGGCGCGTGTCGAGCACTTCATACAGGCGTCGGGTTTCATGCTGATAACGGTCGATGGCGCCCTGGAGCTTTTCCGGAAAGTAACGGAAAAACACGTTGGCCTGGCCCTGCATCGGACCGATTCCACCCATCTGGAACATCAGCCATTGCAGCACCACCGAGCGCCCCTTCGGGTCCTTGGGCAACAGTTTGCCGCTCAGTTCTGCCAGATAAATCAGGATGGCGCCGGATTCGAACACGGCAAAATCGCCGTTGGCGCGGTCGACAATCGCCGGGATCCGGCCATTGGGGTTGATCTTGAGGAAGTCCGCGGACTTCTGTTCCTTTTTGTCGAAACTCAACGCATGCACCGTGTAGGGCAGGCCGAGTTCCTCGAGCACGATAGAGACCTTGTGGCCATTCGGGGTCGCAGCGGTGTAGAGATCTATCATGGTTGTCTCCCATTTCAACCCGCCCAGCCTCGACAGTTGCCCGGCGCAAGTCAAGGAACGGCGAAGAACCGATTGAAACAGTCTGCGACAAGGTCGGCACCGGATTCGTCATTCAGGTGCAAATGATGACCGCCAGGCAGCTGTTCACGGCTAAAGGGTAGACGCTCCAGCAACTCGGGATGTTTGGCGAGCATGCCGTCGGCCGCGACGACCAGCAGCGCAGGACAACTGACGCGCTGGACGAAGGCCATGGCTTGTTCGGTGGTCAGACGCAGCGGCGATGGCAGCGTCAGACGGCTATCGGTGCGCCAGGTGTAACCGCCCGGCACTGGCATCAAGCCGCGTTGCGCCAGCAATTCGGCGGCCTCGCGACTGACCGCCACCAAACCTTTCATACGCGCTTCGATGGCTCGATCCAGGGTGTTGTAGACCGGTTTGCTTTTCTCTCGCAGGTCCAGTTGCGCTTGCAGGGCCATGCCCATGCGCTCGGCAGCATTTTCGCCTTTGTCTGTAGGAGGAATGATGCCGTCGATCAAGGCCAGGTGCGTAACCCGCTCCGGCAGCGACCCGGCGATGATCAGCGAAGCGATCGCCCCCATGGAGTGCCCCATCAGCGCAAAACGCTTCAAGCCCAGCTGTTCGGCGACTTGCAGCACATCATGGGCGTAGTCCCACATCGCGTAGCCGGCCCCCGTCGGGCGATGCCCGGAATGACCGTGACCGGCCATGTCCAGCGCGATGATGCGCAGCCCTTTGAGCTTCGGCGCCAACCGGGCAAAGCTGTTGGCGTTGTCCAGCCAGCCGTGCAAGGCAATCACCGGCAAACCGTCCTCGGGGCCGAACAGGTGCGCCGCCAGCTCAATGTGCGGCAGGCTCAGGCGGACTTCTTCGACGGCATGGTTCATGCGCAATCCTGCTGATGACGAGCGTCCCAGCGGCTGAACAGTTTTTTCAGCAGCGCGGCGGTGTCCTGGGGGCGTTCAAGGGGAAACATGTGGCCGCCGGGCATGGTCAGGGATTCGCCCAACGGCATGCGCCCGACAGAATTGGCGTGATGGCGCATCACCACGCGGCTTTTGTGCCCTCGCACCACCGCCAGCGGCACTTTCAGTTGCCGTGCGCGACCGGGACTGGTGTGGGGCACGCCCCGGTAGATGCTGATTTCCGTGGCGGGGTCGAAACGCAGACGCAGTTTGTCGCCGACCTGATGCAGGCCGTGTTGCAGGTAAGCGTCGAAACATTCAGGGTCGAAACCGCGAAACAGCGTTTTACCGGCGAAATAACGGCGGGCACTCTCGATATCGGCGAACTCTTCGCGACGCCCCAATGTGCGGCCGGCCGGGGTCAGGCGGTCGATAAAACCGAAACGCTTGGCCGCGAGGATCACCCATTGATCGGCGCGGGTCAGCACCGGTGAATCGAGCATCACCACGCCGCGATACAGCTCGGGACAACGCAATGCCGCGTGCAGGTGCAGCACGCCGCCGAAGGAATGACCGACGCCCCACACCGGTTCCGCCTGTTGCTTGAGGTGATGAATCAGCTCGTCGACCAGGTTGTGCCAGTTGTCATCCGCCGGGAAACGCGGGTCATGGGCGTGCTGCTCCAGATGCGTCACCTGATACTCGGGCGCCAGCGCCGCGAACAACTTGCCGTAGGTCCCGGAGGGGAACCCATTGGCGTGGGCGAAAAATATCTGCTGCGACATACCGGTCGTTCCATCAAACGAAAAACAGAACCTGATTGTCCGCAAGCCCACCGGGAACCGCAATGACCGTAACTGCCAGGAATGATGACAGTCGTGCCGTGGCTATGAGCGGCACGGTGGGTCGGACCTGTTATTTATGACAGTTGACAGTCAATCCTCATGACGCGGATAAGAGCACTGTCGCCAAGCCTCAGGCAATGCCTGTCATGACCCACGCCAACACGCCCGCTATTGCAGTGATCGACTCCCGCGGTCTGGGTGTGCGTGCAGTGGCGTATCACCGCCGCGACAACTCTGCAGCCGAAAGCTGCATCACCCAGCAGGTCCACGATGTTGCCGGGCGTGCCGTGCTGAGCCGCGATCCACGGTTGTTTCGTTTACATCAGGCAGGCCAGAGCGCCGCCAATCAAATCAGCGTGTTCAGCCTGTCGGGCGCCCTGTTGTTGTCCGAAAACAGTGATGCCGGCTGGCGCCTGGGCTTGCTCGGCGAGGACGGTCAAGGCGTCGAAGGATGGGATCAGAAGCTCACCCATAGCCGCCTGCACTACGACGGGCAACGCCGGCCAATCGCTTCATTCGAGAACGCCCACGGTGAAGCGCTACGCTGCATCGCAAGGTTTGCCTACGCGGCTGCCAGCGCCGATGAAAGCCTTAACCTGTGTGGCCAACTGATTCGCCAGGACGACACCGCAGGCACTTTGCGCTACCTCTCGTTCGGCATTGGCGGCACACCGCTGCAACACAGCCGTACTTTTGTCGAAGATCCGCATTGGTCCGTGGATTGGCCCGCGACGGAGAGCGAACGCGATGGTTTTCTGGAGGATGATCCAGCGATCACTCGCCTTCACTGCAACGCCGTGGACGACCCCATCAGGCAGATCGACGCAAAAGGTAATACTCAAGCGTACATTCAGACCCGTGCAGCCGAGCTGAAGGAAGTTCGCCTGACACTGGCCGGACAGACCGAGGAAAAAACCCTGGTCAGTGACATCCAGTACAACGCTTTCGGTCAGATCGAGCGGCAACGTGCAGGGAATGGCGTTATTTCGTGTGCGACTTTTCGCCCTGAAGACGGGCGCCTGGAACATCTGAAGGCTTACGTGCCAGATCAACCTGCGATCCAGGACCTGACTTACGAGTACGACGCCACAGGCAATATCACTGGCCTGACCGACACTGCCGACCCGACTCGCTATCACCGCAATCAGCGGATCGAACACACCCATCGCTACCGTTATGACAGCCTTTACCGACTGATAGCCGCCACCGGCCGACAGCTTCGCAATGCCAGCGGCGGGCCGCAGTTACCGGCGTTCCAATCTGCGCCCGACCCCGGACAACTGGAAAATTACACGCGTATTTACACCTACGATGCCGCCGGCAACCTGGAAGTCATGCAGCATCAGGCCGACAGTGCCAGCCGCACCGAACGTACAGCCATCGCCGCTTCCAGCAATCGCAGCCTGCCTCAAAAGACCAATGGCGAGTTACCCGACGACAACGACATTGCCGCCAGTTACGACCTGAACGGCAACCGCGTGACCCTGCAACCGGGACAAGACTTGCTGTGGGATTTGCGCAACCAATTGCGCCAGGTCGATCGAGTGGTGCGTGAGGACGAGCCCGACGACACCGAGATTTACCTCTACGACGGCAGCGGCCAACGCCTGCGAAAGATCCGTCAGGCCTACACCGGCACGTTGACCCGCACCCACGAAACCCGCTACCTGCCGGGTGTGGAAATTCGCTCGTCTGCTGCCGAAATCCTTCATGTCATCACGGTGGAGGCCGGGCGCGGCAAGGTGCAGGTACTTCATTGGGAGAAAAAACCTGCGTCAGGCATTCCCCAGGACCCGCATCGCTACAGCTTCACCGATCATCTGAAGTCCAGCACCGTCGAGCTGGATGAAGCTGCGCGATTGATCACGTGGGAAAGCTACTACCCGTACGGTGGAACCTGCTGGTGGGCGGGACGCAGCAAGCTGGAAGCCAGTTACAAAACCATTCGTTATTCAGGGCAGGAACGGGATGCCACGGGTTTGTATTACTACGGGTTTCGCTACTACATGCCTTGGTGTCAGCGGTGGCTGAGTGCGGATCCTGCGGGGACCGCTGACGGGTTGAATCTGTATGCGATGGTTCACGCAAATCCGGTGGGGCATGTAGATATCGCCGGACTGATAGATGACCACACGCTACAAACCAGTAACCTGCGCGATGCGTCTTCATCTGCCTTTGTGCGTGATTTCGTTTCCAGGGGTATGTCCGGCGTGGTGCAAATGTCGACCATTGCGGCGTTGAACACCTTGCCCGCCAGTCGTGCTACCAACGCTGCACTGGAGACAACCGCCGGCCTGCTTGATGGGATTGCCGTCGGGATTGTCGGTGGTGGTTTGGCTGCACGGTTTCATCGCAACGCAATGGTATTCGGTGCCATAGTTGGCGTTTTGATAGGCGTTTTACCGGTGGCATTGAGTCATGACAGTGATTCAACGGACGAATCAGAGGTGGAGCTGAACCAGACAGCCATCAACCGAATAGGCGCAGATGCAGGCGCTTTCATTCGAGAATTCTTACAACAGGTACTCAGGGGGCATGGAGCAAACTTTTCCTGGGGCAATGTCAGCCTGGGAGATCGGGCGCCGACCGTTCATCGAACAGTCTCGGCCTATGCGGTAACTAACGCACTCAATGGCGCGTTCGGTCGATTTGTCCCAGAGTCCATTCGCAGTTGGCTAGGTCCTTTGATTGAAGGGGCGGACGGGTTTGTCGGCACGTGGTTGCGGGGAAATCATCCAGATACAAACTATGCAGCGGGTACGTCGCCAATTCAAAGTCCACCGCTCCTCGATACAGCCTTAGGGGCGACCGGCAGGATTGCCTCCAGCCTGTTCATTTTCGACGTGAATACCGCGGTTGAAGCTGCGACGGCCAGCATCACCGGCCTGAGTGCCTCCGAACGCGGGGATTTGGTGAACATGCTAAGTGGAGCCATCGCCGGTGCCTTCATCGGGCTCGCTGACTATCGAGCTGTGGTCATGCCAGCCGCTCTGGACGGATACAGTGTATTTGATCCGCAGGCCGCAGCTCGCATTAGTCCAGACGTCCAGTCAACGGCGCCTAGATTCAGCAGCCGTTCTGTCGTCCGGCGCCATAGCGTTCATGACATCTGAAGCCGTCAGTCCAGACCCGGTTCGAAAGGATTATCGGGCCGGCGGGCTCTCCCCCAACGGCACCACCGCCATGGTCAACCGCGACACACAACTGGCCTTGCCCTCATCGCTGGTCAACCGAATGTCCCAGACATGGGTCGTGCGCCCGATGTGAATCGGCTTGGCCACCGCCGTCACCCGTCCGCTGCGCAGCCCCCGCAAATGGTTGGCGTTGATCTCAAGGCCTACGCAGTAAAACTTGCTGGCATCGATGCACAGATAACTGGCCATGGAGCCGACTGTTTCAGCCAACACCACCGAAGCACCGCCGTGCAGCAAACCATAAGGCTGATGAGTGCGGTGGTCGATGACCATGCTCGCGGTCAGGGACTCTTCGTCGAAGGCTTCGAAGCGGATATCCAGCACTTCGCCGATGGTGTTTTTCTGAATCGCGTTCAACTGCTCGATGTTGGGAGTGGTACGCCACAAACTCATTGCACACATCCTTTGTTGGTTTTGTTCGTGGCTCAATCCTGCCACAGCACCGCTTCGCTATGCTCGCTCCATTCTTCGAACCGGGGGCCGTAAGCCGCTTCGATCACGTTGCGCTTGATCTTCAGGGTTGGCGTCAGGAAGCCGTTTTCCACGGCCCAGCTGTCTTTGACGACAACGAGCCGGCGCAGGCGCTCATGTTTGTCGAGGGCGCCGTTGACCTCTTCGAGAAGTTTTTCCAGGCTTGAATGCAGGCCGGCACGCGCGGTTCCGCCGGCGTCCTGCTGCCCGACTGCCGAGAGCACGCACAATCCCAGTGGCGCGCTCAACCCATCGCCGACCACGCACACTTGCTCGATGCGTGAATGCACCGCCAAACGGTTTTCGATCGGTGCCGGTGCCACGTACTTGCCTTTGCTGGTCTTGAAGATTTCCTTCAGGCGACCGGTCAGGCGCAGGTTGCCTTCGGCGTCCTGTTCGCCCTTGTCACCGGTGCGCAGGAAGCCGTCCTCGGTGATGGTGTCGGCGGTTTTTTCCGGTTCCTTGAAATACCCGAGCATGGTTGCGCCACTGCGCACCAAGACCTCGCCCGATTCGGCGATCCGCACTTCAACGTCGGGGCAAGGCTTGCCGATCCAGCCCGGCTTGTTGTCGCCGGGCCGGCCGATGTGGGAATACCCGCAGCTTTCGGTCATGCCGTAGACCTCCAGCACGTCCAGCCCGAGTTTGCGGTACCACAGCAACAACGTCTGCGGCACGGGCGCGGCGCCGGACAACGCGACGCGCAAGGCGTCCAGCCCCAACCCGGCGAGCACTTTGTGCCCTACCCGTTTGCCGATGAAGGGCAGCCCGAGCAGGAAGTCGAGGCGTTTTGCCGGGATCTTGCCGTACACGCCCATCTGGAATTTGGTCCAGATGCGCGGCACGCCGAACAGCGCAGTCGGCCGCGCCCGCTGCAAATCAGTCAGGAAGGTGTCGAGGCTCTCGGCAAAGAACACGGTTTGCCCGGTGTAGATAGACGCCAGTTCGACGAACATGCGTTCGGCGACGTGGCACAACGGCAGGTAAGACAGCAATCGATCCGACTCATTGAGGCCGAACAACTGCGTGCCACGGGTGGTGGCGAACCCCAGATTGCCGAAGCTGTGCATGACGCCTTTGGGCATGCCGGTGGTGCCGGAGGTGTAAATGATGGTCGCCAGTTGGTCAGCGGCGGGTTTGGGATCGTCCTGGATCGGTGAGCAGGCTTGCAGGTCGGCCCAGCTGAAATCGAAGGTACCCGGTGGGTGCAACGGCAGGCTGATGGTCGGCAAGTCGGGATTGACCCCGCGGGACATGCCGGGCCAGTCGTCGAGTTTGCCGATGAACGCCAGCGCCGCTTCGGAGTGTTCGAGTACTTGCGCGACGGATTCGGCAGTGAGGTTCGGGTACAACGGCACCGACACATGCCCGGCCATCCAGATCGCCAGGTCGGCGATGATCCAGTGGGCGCAGTTTTTCGAGATCAGGGCGATGTGGCTGCCTTGCGGCAGTTCACGGGCGCGCAGCCAGTGCGCGGCGCAGCGAGCCTGATGGCCGACGTCTTCCCAGGTCAGGGTCTCGACCTGGCCACCACCCGTGGGCTGGACCAGAAAGCGCTGGCGGGGATGACGGGATTCGCGCTCGTAGAAGACGTCCAGCGGCAAACGAAAAGCAGCAGACATGCGACTCGCTCCTTTATTTTTGGTCTGGAGCAAGCGTAGTCAACCAAGCGATTGCTTGGTTGACTATTTCATTACAAAAAATCAGTACTGCAGCCGAACACTGTAGGAGCGAGCGGTGCGGCGGTCCGACTTGCCCGCGAAGGGGCCCTTGAAGGCGCTAAAAGCTTCGCGGGCAAGCCACGCTCCTACAAAAGCAAAAGCAGCAATAAGCGCTAAGGGTGCTTGAGGCTGTTGAGCTTCATCGATCCGATCAACAACTCATTGTGCTCAAGTTCGGCCAGGCCGGCGGTGCTGACTTTTTCCGGTGGATAGCCGGCGCCATGTTGCAGGTAGCTCAGCAAGTTACCCACCAGCGGGTTGTGACTGACCAAAAGGACGTCACTCACCGACACCAACTGCTCGGCCACTTTATCCGGGTCGGTTTCCGGGGTCAGCCAGTCGACTGTACGAATCTCCGGTTCGAAGCCCAGAGCCTCACGGACCAGTTGCGCAGTTTCCTGCGCTCGCAGGTAAGGGCTGGCATAGATCGCGGTGACGGGCTGCCCCATCAACCGCGCAGCGCTGCGCAGCACTTCTTCACGACCGTGGGTAGTCAATGTCCGTTCGGAGTCCGGACGCGAGCCGTAAGGCTCGGCTTCCCCATGACGCAATACCCAGAGTTTCATAGCTTGGGTTCCTCATCTCGGGCCGGATGCGGCGCAGGCGCCACGACGTGTGGCGCTTCACCTTCCGGTGTACGCGGCGTCGGCCAGTCAGCGAACGGCCAGGGTTTCTGGTCGCTGTGAAACGTGCCGAAACGACCGATCTGCGCCAGGAACTGGCTCAGGCTGTCGCCGAAATTCATCAGGCTGGCGCTCGGGGCGCCATAGATCAAACGATAGACCAGTTGCACCAGCACCACGGCGCCGAGGATGAACTGCGCCACCTGCCAGACCAGCAGGAAGACGATCATCCACAACACCCGCAGCAGGATGGATTCGTATTGGGCTTCTGTTTTCGGATCGTTCATGTCTCGCTCTCCTGCTCCTTATGAGGAGCGTGATCAGTTAAAACCACTGGTGGAAATAAAGTCGACGTCGGTTTTCGGTTCGCCACGCATCAGCAGTTCAATGACCTGATTCAGCGTGCGCCCTTCGAACAGGATCGCGTGCAGCCCGGCGACCAGCGGCATATAGACACCAACTTCCTGGGCCTTGGCCTTGAGCACTTTCAAGGTGTTCACACCTTCGGCGACTTCGCCCAGGCGTGTCACCGCGTCTTCCAGGCTCAAGCCCTGGCCGAGGGCGAAGCCGACCTGGTAGTTACGGCTTTTTGGCGACGAACAGGTGACGATCAAGTCCCCCACCCCGGCCAGTCCCAGGAAGGTCATGGGGTTGGCGCCCTGATTCACCGCGAAGCGGGTCATTTCCGCCAGCGCCCGGGTGATCAGCATGCTCTTGGTGTTTTCGCCCATGCCCAGCGCCACCGCCATGCCGGCGATGATCGCGTAGACGTTTTTCAGCGCCCCGCCCAACTCCACGCCGAAACGGTCGGCGCTGGCGTACACGCGAAAGGTGCGCCCGTGCAGCGCTTCCTGGACCCGTTGGCAGAGTTCTTCGTCTTCGCTGGCGACGACCGTGGCGGTCAGCGCGTGCTCAGCGATTTCACGGGCCAGGTTCGGGCCGGACAGCACGCCGATGCGCGCTTGCGGGGCGATTTCTTCGAGGATCTCGCTCATCAGTTTAAAGGTGTGGGCTTCGATGCCTTTGGTCAGGCTCACCAGCAATTTGCCGCTCAAGCGATCGGCGTGCGGAACCAGCACCGCGCGCAGCGCGCTGGAAGGCAGCGCGACAAAACACAGATCGCAGGCGTCCAGCGTGGCTTGCAGGTCGGTGACCGCTTCCACTCCCGGCAGAATCTTGATGCCCTTGAGGTAACGCGGATTCTCGCGATTGACCCGAATGGCCTCGGCCTGCTCGGGGTCACGCATCCACTGCCGGACCTGATGCCCGTTCTCGGCCAGCAGATTAGCCACGGCGGTACCAAAACTTCCGCCTCCCAGGACCGCAATTGGGCGCTGTTCAGTCATATGCAATCCGTTAATCCATACCAATGGCGATGTCGGCATTATACGGAGCGGCCCAGTGGCGGCCAGCCCCCGCGTCAATTACCGGCACTTGTAGAAAGAAGACTGATAAATCCGAGGAAAATGCCGGCATCGTGACTGAAAAAGTCGACCCGCTCGGTTAACATGCGCGCCCATTAATCGCTATCAAGGATGTGTTGTGTCGTTTGGCCCCGCTGCACCTCGCTCTCCGCTGGTCCTGGCGCTGATATTCAGCCCGCCATTGCTGGCCGACGACCTGTTTCTCGACAACGAGCCGGTGCCGCAAGTGCTGACGGCTACGCGTCTTAAACAGTCGCCGGCGGCGGTTCCGGGAAGCATGACGGTGATCGACAGCGAACTGATCAACGCCAGTGGCGCCCGTGACATCAGTGAATTGCTGCGGCTGGTGCCGGGGATGATGGTCGGCAACATCAGCGGCAATCAGGCGGCGGTGAACTATCACGGCACCAACGCCAGCGAAGCGCGGCGCATGCAGGTGCTGATCGACGGACGCTCGGTGTACCGCGCCGGCCTGGCCACGGTCGACTGGAGCGACATTCCGGTGGCCATGGAAGACATCGAGCGCATCGAGGTTTTCCGCGGCCCGAACACCGTCAGCTATGGCGCCAATGCGTTGATGGCGGTGGTCAACATCATCACCCGCAACCCGGCCGACAGCCATGGTACGCGGGTCAAAGTCACCCGTGGCCAGCGCGGCATCGATGACTTTTACGCCAGTCAGGGCGTGGGTTGGGACGGTGGAGACGTGCGCCTGTCGCTGTCCGGCCAGCAGGACGACGGCTTTGACTCGGACCGCAGCGGCGCCGATTACCGCGACAGCCGCCGCTTGAACCGCTTCAACCTCGCCGTCAGCCAGACGCTCAACGAACAGCAAAGCCTCGATTGGCAATTGAATGCCAAGGACGGCAGCAACCAGCGGCCTTATACCTACCGCCCGGTGTTTTCGGGGATTACCGCTGCCGGGAACAATTCCGACGTTGTGGCCAAGGACTATGCCGGTTCCCTGCGCTGGAACCTCGATGTTAATCCTGATCACAGCCTTTATATCCAGGGCTCGGCCCAGCACTGGGATCGTCAGCAGACCTGGCGCGCCTGCGACGCCGAAGTTTCGTTCAGCCCTGAACTGACCGAGCTCTGGCAGCTCAATCCGAATTACACCGAGCGCCTGGCGCGCAACATCGAGCGTTACGTCGGCCTCGGCGCACCGTCCGGCACGCCGACAGAAAAAGCCTTGGCCAGTAAAGTGCTGGACCAGTGGCGCAACGGCGCCCGCCAAACCTTGTGCGGCGACATCGACCAGAGCACCCGCGAGACGCGCTACGACCTCGAACTGCAAGACACCCTCAGCCTGTCCGACAGTCTGCGACTGGTCAGCGGCCTGAACTATCGTTACGACCGGGCAGATTCCGAGACCTACTTCAATGGCACGCTCGACGACACGACATGGCGCGCGTTCGGCCAGCTTGAGTGGCGCGCAAGCGAACACTGGCTGTTACAGGGCGGTGCAATGTTCGAAGACACGCAATTGATCGGCAGCTCGCTGACGCCGCGCGTGGCGGTCAACTATCTGATCAATCCGCGCCACGGTTTGCGTGCGGTGTATTCGGAAGCCATCCGCTCGCCGGACATGTTCGAGAACAACGTCAACTGGAGTTACCGGGTGACCAACCTGCAACCCGCTGCCTACGGCCAGAACAGCGCCCGCTATTTCGTCAAGACCCGCGGTCCCGGCAATCTCGACCAGGAACACATGCGCTCGCGGGAACTGGGCTACAACGGTTACTTCGCCGAGTGGAGGCTGGCGGTGGACGTGAAGGTGTTTCACGACGAAATCACCGGCATGATCAGCGAGCCGCTACGCAACAATCAGTACATCGCCAGCAACGCCAACAGCTCGCGCTTCACCGGTACGGAAACCCAGCTCGACTGGCGCCTGAGCAGTGCCGATCGCTTGCGCCTGACCTACGCCTACGTCGATGCCGAGGCGAGCAACCCGCTGGATGCGCAACAGACCGCGCGCAACAGCGGCTCCGCCGGTTGGCTGCGCGATTGGGGCCACGGCTGGAACAGCGCGCTCTTCTACTATGGTGACGACGCGCTCAACGGCTATCGCTTTGAGCGGGTCGACACGCGTATCGCCAAACGCATTGGCCTGGGCAAGGCCAGCCTGGAACTGGCCGGCGTCCTCCAACAGCGCCTCGACAATCAACCCACGACGTTCATCGACAACCGCTACGACGAGCGGCGAGTGCTCTACTTCAGCGCGGAGCTGGCGTTCTAAATGTTGCGCTCTCTATCACGGATGATGCCAAACCCTGGCCGCCTGCTGGCCGGGTTGTGCCTGGTGTTTGCCGGGGGGCTGGGTAGCCTTTCGGTCAACGCTGCCGAAATTCTGCTGACCGGCGCCGACGACAGCGCGGGCATGCAGTCTTTTGCCAAGGCCCTGAGCGACCTGCGCCCGGCTGACAACGTTCGCTTTCAGCCACTGGCCAATCTGCCGACACCGGACAAATTGCCCGCCGGCACCCGGTTGATCCTGCTGGATCTGCCGAGCCTCGACTGGCGCCTGCAAGACGCCCGAGGCCCGGCGACGCTGGTGCTGCGCATCAGCCGCCTGCAAGCCCGTCAACGCCTGGGGGCAACTGTGCCGGCGCATTTGAGCCTGTTGTGGAGCGACCCGCCGCTGGATCGACAATTACGCCTGACCCGAATCCTGTTGCCTCAGGTCAAACGGGTCGGGGTGCTTTACGACAGCCACAGCGAATTTCTCCTGGGCGAACTGCGCGAGATCGCCAAGCCCCTGGGTTTCGAAATCGTCACCGAGCGCTGGGACAATACCCATGACAGCCGACCGTTGCAGACGCTGCTGAAAAACAGTGACGTGCTGCTGGGCCTCGACGATCCCGACCTGTACAACCCCAAAACCGCGAAAAACCTGCTGCTCAGCAGCTACACACGGCAAACCGCACTGATCGGCCCCAACGCCGGGTTCGTCAAGGCCGGAAGCCTGACCAGCACCTACAGCGACCAGAGCGACTGGCTGGCGATTCTCGACGATCTGCTCGACCGGCCACCGGCCACGTGGCCGCGCACGCACTACGCCAATCGCTTCAAAGTATTGAGTAACCCACAAGTGGCTCGTTCGTTAGGCATTGAACAGATTAATGAAGCGTTGGTCGCAACACAGCTGGCCGAAGGAGAACGCCGCCCATGACTTTCCGTCGTCGTTGGGACATCAACACGCGAACCCAGATCATCAGCCTCGGCCCTGCCCTGCTGCTGACCTTGCTGCTGATCAGTTTCTTCACCTTCGTGCGGATCCAGGACCTGCGTCAGGAGCTCAATCACACCGGTCAACTGATCGCCAACCAACTGGCGCCGGCCGCCGAGTACGGGGTAATTTCCGGCAACAACGAGGTGCTTGAAAGTTTGCTCAAGGCCACCCTGGCCACGCCCAATGTGCGCTTTCTGGAAGTCCAGGACAACGCCAACCGGATTCTGGTGTACGTCGAGCACCCCTCGGAAACCTACACCCGCTCGCAACAGGTCGAAGTGTTCCAGGCGCCGGTGCGCTTGCAACGCATCGCACTGCACAATGATTTCTTCCAGGGCGGCAAAGTCACTGGCGCCGCCCCCGCCGAGGATTATCTAGGGCGGGTGATCGTCGGTCTGTCGAATGACGCCTTCAGCAAGCGCCAACAGGAAATCCTCTTCAAGGCCGGTGTCCTCGCGCTGTTCGCCTTGCTGTTCACTTTCCTGATTGCCCGGCGCCTGGCCGGCAGCCTGTCGCAGCCGATCCGTGACATCGGCAACGCGGTCAAGGCGATCCAGAGCGGCGACTACAAAACGCCGTTGCCGATTGTCGACGACACCGAACTCGGCGCGCTGTCGCAGCACATCAACAACCTCGCCAGCGGTCTGGAACAGGCCAGCCGCGAACAGCATCAGGCCATGGCGCAGTTGATCCAGACGCGCGAAGAGGCGGAAAAAGCCAACAACGCCAAATCGGACTTCCTGGCGATGATGAGCCATGAATTGCGCACACCGATGAATGGCGTGCTCGGCATGCTGCAACTGCTGGAAACCACCGATATGACCGCGGAGCAGGTCGAGTACGCGGCGCTGGCCTCGGAGTCCACCGAGCACTTGCTTAAAGTCATCAACGACATTCTCGACTTCTCGCGCATTGAACGTTCGGAGCTGGAACTGGAGCACATCCCGTTCAACCTCGCGGACCTGATCGGCAGTTGCGCCCAGTCGTTCTCGCACAGCGCGATGCAGCGCGGGCTCGATCTGGCGTTGCTGATTCCCGAGGACATGCGTGACTTGCAGGTGCAGGGCGACCCGACGCGGATCCGGCAAATCCTGGTGAATCTGGTGGGCAATGCGCTGAAGTTCACCGAAAAAGGACGCGTCAGCATCGAGCCGCAGTGGCAGTCGCTGGATCACGAGTTGTTGTGGTTCACCTGCACCGTGCGCGACAGCGGGATTGGTATCTCGGCCGAAAGCCTGGAATTGATGTTCAACGCGTTCCAGCAGGCCGACAGTTCTATTTCAAGGCGTTACGGCGGCACCGGGCTGGGGCTGCCGATTGCCCGCACCCTGGCAGAACGCATGGGCGGAACCTTGCGCGCCCAGAGCGAGGAAGGTCGCGGCTCGGTGTTCACCCTGGAAATCCCGCTGGCGCTGTATAAACAGAAGCTGCCGGTACTGACACCGCGCACACCGACCGGCAGCGGTGACGGTGAAGGACGCAATGTGCTGTTGGTCGAGGACAACCCGGTCAACCAGACCGTTATCGAAGCAATGTTGCGCAGTCTGGGCTTTACTGTCAGCGTCGCCACCGATGGCGCTCAAGCGGTGCGAAGTGCCGAAAGTCTGATTTTCGAAGCGATTCTGATGGACTGCCGACTGCCGATCATTGACGGCTACGAGGCCACCCGCCAGATCCGCCAATTACCCGGCTGCACTGACCTGCCGATCATCGCGCTGACCGCCAACGCCTTGCAGGGCGACCGCGAAGCCTGTTTATCGGCGGGAATGAACGATTACCTGGCCAAGCCCTTCAAACGCACTGATCTGCAGCAGATTCTGCAACGATGGGTGCAGTAGTGCAGGCCTTTCGACCATCTGCGACTGGCGTGAAAGGCGAAAGTGCGGCAGTCTTAGGCACCCGAACAGGCCCGAAAAGGGGCTTGAATAATAATTTCAGTGCACAAGTGTACATTCATGTCCTTGGTGCTGTGACTTTCACCACAACGCAATAGTCTATGAGTAGGCTGCCGATTCGAGGCATGAACGCTTCGATCGGTCGGGAAGATTTGCCCCACCTGCCGCATGGGACTATTGAGGAGCTCGCATGACCAAACAAAACGCCTTTACTCGGGAAGACCTGCTGCGCTGCAGTCGCGGTGAGCTGTTCGGCCCAGGTAACGCGCAACTGCCCGCCCCGAACATGCTGATGGTGGATCGCATCACCCTGATCAGCGAAGAAGGCGGCAAGTACGGCAAAGGTGAATTGGTCGCCGAGCTGGATATCACTCCGGATCTGTGGTTTTTCGCCTGTCACTTCGAAGGTGACCCGGTGATGCCAGGCTGCCTGGGCCTCGACGCCATGTGGCAACTGGTCGGTTTCTTCCTCGGCTGGCAAGGCCTGCCGGGCCGTGGCCGCGCCCTGGGTTCGGGCGAAGTGAAGTTCTTTGGTCAGGTTCTGCCGACCGCGAAGAAAGTGACCTATAACATTCATATCAAGCGCGTCCTCAAAGGCAAGCTGAACCTGGCCATCGCCGATGGTTCGGTGACTGTCGACGGTCGCGAGATCTACACCGCCGAAGGCCTTCGGGTCGGCGTTTTCACCTCCACTGACAACTTCTAAGGGTTATCCGCATGCGCCGCGTCGTTATCACTGGTCTGGGCATCGTTTCGTGCCTGGGCAATGACAAAGAGACCGTCTCCGCTAACCTGCGTGCAAGCCGCCCTGGCATCCGGTTCAACCCGGAATATGCCGAAATGGGTCTGCGTAGCCAGGTTTCCGGCTCCATCGACCTTCCCCTCGAAGAACTGATCGATCGCAAGATCTATCGCTTCGTCGGCCACGCGGCGGCTTACGCCTATCTGGCCATGAAAGACGCCATCGCTGACTCCGGTCTGACCGATGAGCAAGTCTCCAACCCGCGTACCGGCCTGATCGCCGGTTCCGGTGGCGCCTCCACGCTGAACCAGATGGAAGCGCTGGACATCCTGCGCGAGAAAGGCGTGAAGCGCGTTGGTCCATACCGCGTGACGCGGACCATGGGCAGCACCGTTTCCGCCTGCCTGGCCACGCCGTTCCAGATCAAGGGCGTGAACTACTCGATCTCCTCCGCCTGCGCCACCAGTGCTCACTGCATTGGTACTGCGGTCGAGCAGATCCAGTTGGGCAAGCAGGACATCGTATTTGCCGGTGGCGGTGAAGAAGAACATTGGAGCCAGTCGTTCCTGTTCGACGCCATGGGCGCCCTGTCCACCCAGTACAACGAAACCCCGGAAAAGGCCTCCCGCGCCTACGACGCCAAGCGTGACGGTTTCGTCATCGCCGGCGGTGGCGGCATGGTGGTGGTCGAGGAGCTGGAACACGCTCTGGCTCGCGGCGCGAAAATCTACGCGGAAATCGTTGGCTACGGCGCAACTTCCGACGGCTACGACATGGTTGCCCCGAGCGGTGAAGGCGCCATCCGTTGCATGCAGATGGCCATGTCCACCGTTGACGCACCTATCGACTACCTGAACACCCACGGTACCTCGACTCCGGTCGGCGACACCAAGGAAATGGAAGGCGTGCGTGCGGTATTCGGCGACAAGGCTCCGGCCATCAGCTCTACCAAGAGCCTGTCCGGTCACTCCCTGGGCGCCGCCGGCGTTCACGAAGCGATCTACTGCCTGCTGATGATGGAAGGCAACTTCATGGCGGGTTCCGCCAACATCGACGAGCTGGACCCGGCGGTGGCAGACATGCCGATCCTGACCAAGACTCGCGAAGACGTCGCCTTCAACACCGTGATGAGCAACAGCTTCGGCTTCGGTGGTACCAACGCTACTTTGGTACTGAAGCGCTGGCAGGGTAAGTAATACCCCGCCGCTACGTTGCACACAAAAACGCCCCGACTGGTTCGGGGCGTTTTTTTTGTGATTGAAAAATACAGTCAAACACTACCCTGTGGGAGCGAGCCTGCTCGCGATGACGGCTATACATTCGATATCAATGTATCTGTCAGGACCGCTATCGCGAGCAGGCTCGCTCCCACAGGTTCAGTAGTTAACTCGCAAATTTCTTTCTCACGAACATGAAGCTTTTGTCATGAAACTCAAAGCCCTGCGACCGAATGTCGCGTATTACGCGGGCTGCAGCACTTTTGCAGAATTGGCAAGAGTGCGTTACCAAACACAGTCGTTTACTTAGCAAGCTAACCAAACATATAACTGAGTCCTGCACACGCCTTGCTGCAGATATCACAGAGATTGGAGCTAGCAGATGACTGTAAAAGTAACTGAACGCGACGATTCACATAAATCCCACGAAGGCGTAGCCGCCGGCATCCGGATCTGGGACGTGCACCAACAAGGCATGTTGGTTGGGATGTTCCACTCCGAAACAGACGCCCACAGCTACAAGGCCGAACTGGAAACACTGGAGCAAAAACGAGAGCTCCGATCCGCATAAGCAACGACAGCATTGAAAACGACAAACCCCGCCATGAGCGGGGTTTGTCGTTGTAGCAGTCGTTAACCGCTTACCACATCAGATCATCAGGAATCTGATAGGCCGCGTACGGATCGTCTTCAGCCGCCGCTTCTTCAGTCTGCACGTTCAGCTGCACGATGCGCTGCGGATCGCGCTCCTGGATCTTCAGGGCCGCCTCACGCGGGATCACTTCGTAGCCACCGGCATGGTGCACGATCGCCAGCGAGCCGTTGCTGAGCTTGTTGCGCATCAGTGCGTTGACCGACAGGCGCTTGACCTTCTTGTCGTCAACGAAGTTGTAGTAGTCCTCGGTCGTCAGCTTCGGCAGGCGCGAGACTTCGATCAATTGCTTGACCTGCGCGGCACGGGCCTTGGCCTCGGCCTTCTCCTGCTGCTGACGGTTCAGCTCCTGGTCACGCTTGACCTTCTCGGCCAGTGCTTCCTGCGCCAGACGCTGCTGGGTGTCGTCCTGTTCGATCTGACCTTTATGGACCAGACGCTGCTGCTTCTGCTTCTCTTTGCCGACCTGTTTGGCCTGCTTTTGGTTGACCAGCCCTGCCTTTAGCAACTGGTCGCGAAGGGAAATGCTCATGGTGCTTATTTCTCACTTAGGCCACTGCTCAACCGCAGCTGGGCAAATTCTTTTCCTGACGTTTGGCTTCGCCCCACAAGGCGTCCAACTCTTCGAGGGTGCAATCTTCTATGGGACGGTGGGTGTCGCGCAATGCCTGTTCGATAAAACGGAAGCGTCTTTCGAATTTGCTGTTGGCACCGCGCAAGGCGGTTTCCGGATCGACCTTTAAATGACGCGCCAGATTGACCACGGAAAACAGCAGGTCACCGACTTCATCGGCAATCGCTGCCGAGTCGTTGTCGGCCATGGCTTCGAGCACTTCATCGAGCTCTTCACGGACTTTATCCAGCACCGGCAACGCATCCGGCCAGTCGAAACCGACCTGCCCTGCGCGCTTTTGCAACTTGGCCGAACGGGATAACGCCGGCAGCGCGGCGGGCACGTCGTCGAGCAAGGACAGTTGTTGCGGTACCGCGGATTTCTCGGCGCGCTCCTCAGCCTTGATTTCTTCCCAGCGCTGCTTGACCTGCTCTTCACTCAGACGCGGAACATCCAGCGGCGCGTACAGATCGCCGGTGGGGAACACGTGGGGATGACGACGGATCAACTTGCGGGTGATGCTGTCGATGACGCCGGCGAATTCGAAGCGCCCTTCTTCCCGGGCCAGTTGACTGTAATAAACCACCTGGAACAGCAAATCGCCCAGCTCGCCTTGCAAGTGATCGAAGTCTCCGCGCTCGATGGCGTCGGCGACTTCGTAGGCTTCCTCAAGGGTGTGCGGGACGATGGTCGCGTAGGTTTGCTTGATGTCCCACGGGCAGCCGAACTGCGGGTCGCGCAGACGGCTCATCAGGTGCAGCAAATCTTCAAGTGAATACATCTTTTATTAATCTCTACGCTCTGTAGGAGCGAGGCTTGCCCGCGAAAGCTGCATGTCTGACACACCGTTTTCGCGGGCAAGCCTCGCTCCTACAGATATCACCATCAATTTCCGTGAAGGTTTCTCACGGCGTGCGGTTACGCCGGGTTTCGATGATGTTCGGCAACTGGGATATCCGTCCCAGCAACCGCCCAAGCGCATCCAGCCCCGGGATCTCGATGGTCAGGGACATCAACGCGGTGTTGTCCTCTTTGTTCGAGCGGGTGTTGACCGCCAGCACGTTGATTCGCTCGTTGAGCAGCACTTGCGAGACGTCACGCAGCAATCCGGAACGGTCGTAGGCACGGATGATGATGTCCACCGGATAGGTGAGCACCGGCACCGGCCCCCAGCTGACCTGGATGATCCGCTCAGGCTCGCGCCCGGCCAGTTGCAGCACCGAGGCGCAGTCCTGACGGTGAATGCTCACGCCACGGCCCTGGGTGATGTAACCGACGATGGCATCGCCCGGCAACGGCTGGCAGCAGCCCGCCATTTGCGTCATCAGGTTGCCGACGCCCTGGATCTGAATGTCGCCGCGCTTGCCCGGTTTGTAGCCGGTGGCCTTGCGCGGAATCAGTTCCAGCTGCTCGTTGCCGCGTTCCGGCTCGACCAGTTGCTGCGCCAGGTTCACCAGTTGCGCCAGGCGCAAATCGCCTGCGCCCAACGCGGCGAACATGTCCTCGGCGGTTTTCATGTTGGCCTTGTCGGCCAGCTTGTCGAAATCCACCGCCGGCAAGCCAAGGCGACTGAGTTCGCGTTCGAGCAGGGTTTTACCGGCCGCGACGTTCTGATCGCGCGCCTGCAATTTGAACCAGTGAACGATCTTCGCCCGCGCCCGCGAGGTGGTGATGTAACCCAGGTTCGGGTTCAGCCAGTCGCGGCTCGGGGTGCCGTGCTTGCTGGTGATGATCTCGACTTGCTCACCGGTTTGCAGGCTGTAGTTGAGCGGTACGATGCGCCCGTTGATCTTCGCGCCACGGCAGTTGTGACCGATCTCGGTGTGCACGCGGTAGGCGAAGTCCAGCGGCGTCGCGCCTTTCGGCAAGTCGATGGCGTGACCGTCGGGGGTGAAGATGTACACCCGGTCCGGCTCGATATCGACCCGCAGCTGTTCCGCCAGGCCGCCGATGTCGCCCAACTCTTCGTGCCACTCGAGCACCTGACGCAGCCAGGAGATTTTCTCTTCATAGTGGTTGGAGCCGGACTTGACGTCGGTGCCCTTGTAGCGCCAGTGCGCGCAAACGCCCAACTCGGCCTCTTCGTGCATGGAATGGGTGCGGATCTGCACTTCCAGCACCTTGCCCTCAGGCCCGATCACCGCCGTGTGCAACGAGCGGTAGCCGTTCTCTTTCGGGTTGGCGATGTAGTCGTCGAACTCTTTCGGGATGTGCCGCCACAAGGTGTGGACGATGCCGAGCGCGGTGTAGCAATCGCGCATTTCCGGCACCAGCACGCGAACGGCGCGAACGTCGTAGATCTGGCTGAACTCCAGACCCTTGCGTTGCATTTTGCGCCAGATCGAATAGATGTGTTTGGCCCGGCCGCTGATGTCGGCATCGACGCCGGTGGCCTGCAATTCGACTTTCAGCTGGTTCATCACATCGGCGATGAAACGCTCGCGATCCAGGCGCCGCTCGTGCAGCAACTTGGCGATCTGCTTGTACTGATCGGGCTCGAGGTAGCGGAAGGACAAGTCCTCCAGTTCCCACTTGATGTGACCGATGCCGAGACGGTGGGCGAGCGGCGCGTAGATGTCGAAGACTTCCCGGGCGACGCGGTTGCGCTTCTCGTCGTCGGCGGTTTTCACCGCACGGATCGCGCAGGTGCGTTCGGCCAGTTTGATCAGCGCGACACGCACGTCGTCGACCATGGCCACGAGCATCTTGCGCAGGTTTTCCACCTGGCCCTGAGTGCCCATCACCATGGATTTACGCGGGCTCAGGCTGTCGCTGATCGCCGCCATGCGTTGCACGCCGTCGATGAGTTTGGCCACCACGGGACCAAAGCGCTGGCTGACCGCCGGCAACTGGATCTGGCCTTCGCGCACGCCTCGGTACAGGACCGCGGCGACCAGCGAATCCTGATCGAGCTTGAGGTCGGCGAGGATCTCGGCAATTTCAAGGCCGGTGCGGAAACTGGAGTTTCCCTCGGACCACAAATTCTTCGCCGCATTGGCTTGTTGTTCTGCCTCGCGAGCGTACTCGCAGGCTTCTTTCAAGGCTTCGCGATCCAGTGCCAGATCGACACTGACCGCATGATCGAGCCAAGCCTCGAGATTGATACTGCCGTCGGTGTTGATCGGCTGGTGTGCTCTCACCTGTACCATCTTGCTTACCTTCCCTACGACGCAGATTCAATGCGTCAAATCGCTGACCTTCGCTGCCCATGAGCCCACGTCGGGCTGGTACGCGGCTGCACGGGCGGGCCAGTCGGACCAGACGAGCCTTCCTAACTCGCTTCAAATAACGCCATGGCTTCGACATGTGCCGTCTGAGGAAACATATCGAGAATCCCGGCACGTTTTAACCGGTAGCCCTGCTTGATCAATTCCACTGTGTCGCGCGCCAGCGTTGCCGGATTGCATGACACATACACCAACCGCTCGGCACCCATCGACTTGAGCTTGCGCACCACCTCGAAAGCACCGTCACGGGGTGGGTCCAAGAGTACCGCACAAAAGCCTTCGCGCGCCCATTCGGCATCGGTCAAAGGCTGGGATAAATCGGCCTGAAAAAACTTCGCATTATGAAGATTGTTGCTAGCGGCGTTCGCGGCTGCCCGCTCGACCATCGCCTGCACACCTTCGACTGCCACCACTTCGCGAACCGCTTTGGCCAGCGGCAAGGCAAAGTTACCCAACCCACAGAATAGATCGAGAACGCGCTCATCCGCTGTCGGCTTCAACCAGTCCAGCGCCTGGGCAACCATCGCTTCGTTGACCGCCGCGTTGACCTGAATGAAGTCTCCCGGCCGGTACGCCAGGTTCAAATCCCACTGTTCAAGGCGATAGCCCAAAGACTGATCGGCTTGAACCGGTTGTGGCTCGCCCTCTCCATGCAGCCACAATTGAGCTTCATGAAACGAGCAGAAATCCTTGAGGATCGTCAGATCGGATTCGGACAACGGCGCCATGTGCCGCAGCAAAACCGCCAACGACGAACCACTGAACAATTCCACATGCCCCAACGCCTGAGGCTTGCTCAAGCGGCGGAGCATTTCCGGCAAGCGGGTCATGATCGGTTGCAAGGGCTGTACCAGCACCGTGCATTCGTTGATCGCAACGATGTCCTGACTGCCAGCGGCGCGGAAACCGACTTCGAGCTTCTTCGCTTTCATGTCCCAGCGCACCGCTACACGGGCGCGACGGCGGTAAGCGAATTCCGGACCGCTTAACGGCGCGGCCCATTCTTCGGGCTCGACACCGGCGACCTTCGACAATTGCTCGGCGAGCATGCGCTGTTTCAGGGCAAGTTGTTCGGTGTGCGGCAGATGTTGCACGCTGCAACCGCCACAGCGACCGGCATGCGGACACGGTGCCGGGCGACGCAGTTCGCTGGCCTGGAACACACGCTCGGTGCGCGCCTCGACTATTTTGCCGTGGGCGCCCAACACGCGCGCCTCGACTTCTTCACCGGCCAATGCGCCGATGACGAACCAGGTGCGACCTTCGAAAAACGCGATACCGCGACCGTCATTCGCCAGACGCTCTATAGTCAGGCGCTGCTTTTTGCCGGTCGGAATTTGCGGGGCCTTGCTGCCGCCGGTGGGCTGGAAGCGCAGGCCTCTCTCGTGCTTGGCCATCAGTTGGGCGCGTCGAAAATGCCGGTCGACAAGTAACGGTCGCCACGGTCGCAGATGATCGCGACGATCACCGCGTTTTCAACTTCTTTGGACAGGCGCAGCATCGCTGCCACGGCACCGCCCGAGGACACGCCGCAGAAGATGCCTTCTTCGCGAGCCAGACGACGGGTCACGTCCTCGGCTTCGCTTTGCGCCATGTCGACGATGCGGTCCACGCGATCGGCCTGGTAGATCTTCGGCAGGTATTCCTGCGGCCAGCGACGGATGCCCGGGATCGCCGAGCCTTCCATCGGTTGCAGGCCGATGATCTGCACGTTGTCGTTCTGCTCTTTCAAGTAGCGCGACACGCCCATGATGGTGCCCGTGGTGCCCATCGAACTGACGAAATGGGTGATGGTGCCCTCGGTCTGACGCCAGATTTCCGGGCCGGTGGTGGTGTAGTGCGCTTGCGGGTTATCTCCGTTGGCGAACTGGTCCAGCACCTTGCCACGGCCTTCGGCTTCCATTCGCTGAGCGAGGTCGCGTGCGCCTTCCATGCCTTCGTCCTTGGTCACCAGGATCAGCTCGGCGCCATAGGCCGTCATCGCGGCTTTGCGCTCGGCGCTGGAGTTGTCCGGCATGATCAGGATCATCTTGTAACCCTTGATCGCAGCGGCCATGGCCAGGGCGATCCCGGTGTTGCCCGAGGTCGCTTCGATCAGCGTATCGCCGACGTGGATCTGCCCACGCAACTCGGCGCGGGTAATCATCGACAGCGCCGGCCGGTCCTTGACCGAACCCGCCGGGTTGTTCCCTTCGAGCTTGAGCAAAAGGGTATTGCTGGTGGCGCCGGGCAGGCGCTGCAAACGGACCAGCGGAGTGTTGCCGACGCAATCGGCGATGGTTGGGTACTGCAAGGTCATGGCGTATTCGCAATCCAGACTGCGGGGGCGCCTATCATACCGGCAAACGTTGGAAGGCCATATCACGCAAAGTGCGGTGCTTATGGCTTATGGGAATAAGCGACTGATTCAGGACTCTGCTGCCTGCGCAACATAGACCTGGGCAGCGCCTCAAAACTCTAACTGAACAACTCCCGTGCCGAGGGACAGGGTTTGTGTCAGCAGCGCTCACACTTTTGCCGGCTGGATTTCGCTGCGACCGAACAGCGCAGCTTTGAACGAGATTTTACACTGGGGAGAAAATGATCAGGTTGTGGGTCCAGGAAAATTGTCTCACCAGCGGTGAGACTTTTTCGTGGGGCTGACCCGAAGGGCCTCTTCGCGGGCAAGCCTCGCTCCTACAGGGAATACGTTGATCACACCATTTGCGGTCGGCACACATCCACTGTGGGAGCGAGCCTGCTCGCGATGGCGTCATCAGCCACCAACCGCATGTTCAGCCGCAACCCTGCCCCAGTGTTCTCAGCCCAAAGCCGTCCGCCCTGGCGCTGCACCGCATTCCTCGCAATGCTCAGCCCCAACCCGAACCCGCCATTCCCCGGCCGCGAACCATCGAGTCGAGTGAACGGCGAGAAGATCCGCTCAAGATCCTCTTCAGCCACCCCGCCCCCTTCATCCTCCAGCCACAGATGCCAGTAACCGCCTTCACGTCGTCCATCCAGACGCACGATGCCGCCCTTCGGTGAATGGCGAATGGCATTGCGCAGGATGTTTTCCAGGGCCTGGGCCAGGGTGTTGAGATTGCCGCGCACCCAGCAGGATGAATCCACCGCGCACTGCAATTGGTCGGTGGGGCAGCAGCTTTCATAGCAGGCGTTGTCCGTGAGCATTTCCCACAGTGCCTGAATCTGGATCGCCTCGTCGGGCAAGGGCGTGCGCTCGGTGTCGAGCCAGGCCAGTTGCAGCGTGTCTTCGACCAACCGTTGCATGCCATCGACTTCGCGACCAATGCGTTCGCGCAGTTGCACCAGACTTTGCTCACCCTCGCTCGCCACGCGCAAACGACTCAAGGGTGTGCGCAATTCGTGGGACAGGTCGCGCAGCAGCTGTTGTTGCAGGGCCACCGTGCTTTGCAGGCGCTCGGACATGTGATCGAACGCACGGCCCAGTTCACCCAGTTCATCGCAGCGATTGGTCGTGCGGCTCGACAGGCGCACGCCCAACTGGTCGGCGCGCCACGCATTGGCCTGCTCGCGCAGTTGATTGAGGGGCACGACCAGCAATCGATACAGCCCGACACACAACAGCAAGGTGAACAGTCCGGGAATCACGCCATTGGTGATGACGCGCCAGAACACCCGGTAGCGCCCCGGCTTGAACCGCTGGGGCAGTTCGATCACCAGGCTGCCAACGGATGAGTCGCCGGGAAACGGTACGCGCAGCCACGGCAGGCGTTTTTTGTGAATGGGCCAGTCCAGGCCACGCAGAAAAGTCAGGCGCTGGATTTCCTGGTCCGTCAGCGATTGGCTGCTCAACGACTGCAAATCGCCGCCAATCACACCCACCCAGCCCTTTTCACGCTGTCGCATATCCTGCAGCCAGGCATCGACACCTGCGCTCTGCCCCTGCTCCCATGCCTGTTCGGCTTCGGTAGCAAAGCGCGTCAGAGTGCCTCGGGCTTCGTCAGAGAGAAACTGGTTGCGCTGTTCCATGTAGCGGCCCCAGGACCAGCTCAGCCAGATCATCAGCAGACAGAACGCCACCAGCAGACAGGCGAGTTTCCAGAACAGCGAATGCCTGCCCGGCAGGTCAGACCACTTCATGGTCAGCACTCAGGACATAGCCCTTGCCCCACACCGTGCGCACTTCCCGTTCGGTGTAGCCGATGGCCTTGAGCTTGCGACGGATCTGGCTGATGTGCATGTCGAGGCTGCGGTCGTGAGCCGCGTAACCCCGTTGCAACACGTGCTGATAAAGGAAGGCTTTGCTCAGCACCTCATCGCCGTTGCGGTGGAGGGTGTCCAGCAACCGGTACTCGCTGCGGGTCAGGCCGGCGGCGTGTTCACCATAGAACACCTCGAAGCATTCATCGTCGAAACGCAGACTGTCCGCCACCAAGGCAACCGGCGCCACGGCCGGGCGACGATCCAGTGCAACGCGCCGCAGGATCGCTTCGATGCGCACGCGCAACTCGGCCATGCTGAAGGGCTTGGGCAAATAATCATCGGCACCGAGGCGGAAACCGCTGATGCGATCGGCTTCGGCGCCCAGTGCCGACATCAGCACCACCGGGGTGGAATGGCTCTGGCGCAATTGGGTCAGCACATTCAAACCGTTCATGCCCGGCAGCAGAATGTCCATCAGCACCACATCGAAGGCTTGCTCACGGGCAATCGCCAGGCCTTCCTGGCCGTTTTGGCACCAGGTCACCTGGAAACCGCTACGGCCCAGTTGCTCGTGCACATAAGCACCTAGCACCAGGTCGTCTTCGATGGAGAGGATTCGGGGATGGCCAATAGAGATGGGAGTCATGAGTATCTGCAAATAATTCTCAGTTGATGATTATTCAAGATTGCCTCGCCGGGGGCAACCCAAGGTTTGCCAGCCACGCAAAAGCGCTGGACTGCCCGACGAATGACGTCATCAATTTTACGAGGATTGCCCGCAAGCAAATCGCTACACTGCGCAAGTGGCGTGTACCGGATGTATGCGCAGGTTCTTAAATGGCTGGATGCAGGAGAGAGGCGTGCTCAAGAAACTGGGAATAAAAGGCCGCGTGCTGTTGCTGACCTTGCTTCCGACCAGCCTGATGGCTTTGGTGCTGGGCGGCTATTTCACCTGGATGCAGCAATCCGACCTGCAAACCCAACTCATGCAGCGTGGCGAAATGATCGCCGAACAGCTCGCGCCCCTTGTCGCGCCGGCCATGAGCCACAAGGACACCGAACTGCTGGAACGCATCGCCACCCAAGCGCTGGAAACGCCCGATGTGCGCGCGGTGACGCTCCTCGCCCCGGACCGCTCGTCGCTGGCGCATGCTGGCCCGACCATGCTCAATCCGGCGCCGCTGGGCAATGGCTCGCAAATGCTGCGCCGCAGCGGCAACGATGCGACGCGTTACCTGCTGCCGGTGTTCGGCAAGCACCGCAACCTGGCCGGTGACCTGATACCCGAGGAATCTGACCGCCTGCTGGGTTGGGTCGAACTCGAACTGTCCCACAACGGCATGTTGCTGCGCGGTTATCGCAGCCTGTTCGCCAGCCTGCTGTTGATCGGCGCGGGCCTCGCCGGTGCGGCGCTGCTGGCATTGCGCATGGGCCGCACGATCAATCGGCCGCTGAGCCAGATCAAACAAGCGGTGGCGCAACTCAAGGACGGTCACCTGGAAACCCGCCTGCCACCGCTCGGCAGTCAGGAGCTCGATGAACTGGCGTCCGGCATCAACCGCATGGCCGGCACCCTGCAGAACGCCCAGGAAGAATTGCAACACAGCATCGATCAGGCCACCGAAGACGTGCGCCAGAACCTGGAAACCATCGAAATCCAGAACATCGAGCTGGACCTGGCGCGCAAGGAAGCCCTGGAAGCGAGCCGGATCAAATCCGAATTCCTCGCCAACATGAGCCATGAAATCCGCACGCCGCTCAACGGCATTCTCGGTTTCACCCATCTGCTGCAAAAAAGCGAGTTGACCCCACGTCAGCTCGACTACCTGGGCACCATCGAAAAATCCGCCGACAGCCTGCTGGGGATCATCAACGAGATCCTCGACTTCTCGAAAATCGAGGCCGGCAAACTGGTGCTCGACCACATTCCGTTCAACCTGCGCGATTTGCTCCAGGACACCCTGACCATCCTCGCCCCGGCCGCCCACGCCAAACAGCTGGAACTGGTGAGCCTGGTCTATCGCGACACGCCGCTGTCGCTGGTCGGCGATCCGCTGCGCCTGAAGCAGATCCTCACCAACCTGGTGAGCAACGCGATCAAGTTCACCCGCGAAGGCACCATCGTTGCCCGTGCCATGCTCGAAGACGAGCATGAAGACAGCGTGCAACTGCGCATCAGCATTCAGGACACCGGCATCGGCCTGTCGAACGAGGACGTGCGCGCGCTGTTCCAGGCCTTCAGCCAGGCCGACAATTCACTGTCCCGGCAACCCGGCGGCACCGGCCTGGGGCTGGTGATTTCCAAGCGCCTGATCGAACAGATGGGCGGCGAGATCGGCGTCGACAGCACGCCGGGCGAAGGCTCGGAATTCTGGATCAGCCTGAGCCTGCCGAAAACCCGCGACGACGCCGAAGACCTGCCCGCTCCGCCGTTGCTCGGACGCCGCGTTGCAGTGCTGGAGAACCACGAACTGGCCCGTCAGGCGTTGCAGCATCAACTGGAAGACTGTGGCCTGGAAGTCACCCCGTTCAACACTCTGGAAAGCCTGACCAATGGCGTGACCGGCGCACACCAGACCGATCTGGCGATCGACCTCGCCGTGCTCGGCATCACCAGCAACGACATGCCGCCGGAGCGCCTCAACCAGCATATCTGGGACCTTGAGCACCTCGGCTGCAAAGTGCTGGTGCTGTGCCCGACCACCGAACAGACGCTGTTCCACCTCTCGGTGCCGAACCCGCACAGCCAGCTCCAGGCCAAACCGGCCTGCACACGCAAGTTGCGCCGGGCTTTGTCCGATCTGGTCAATCCGCGCCAGCAACGCAGCGATCCCGGCGAGCCGGTGTCCAGCCGCGCGCCGAAGGTGCTCTGCGTCGATGACAACCCGGCCAATCTGTTGCTGGTGCAAACCCTGCTCGAAGACCTTGGCGCCAAGGTGCTTGCAGTGGAAAGCGGCTATGCCGCCGTCAAAGCGGTGCAGACCGAGACCTTCGATCTGGTGTTGATGGACGTGCAGATGCCTGGCATGGATGGTCGTCAGAGCACCGAAACCATTCGCCAGTGGGAAAGCGAACGGCATTGCACGCCGCTGCCGATCGTAGCCCTCACCGCCCACGCGATGGCCAACGAAAAACGCGCGCTGCTGCAAAGTGGCATGGATGATTACCTGACCAAACCGATCAGCGAGCGGCAATTGGCTCAGGTGGTGTTGAAGTGGACCGGCCTGGCATTGCGCAATCAGGGGCCCGAGCGTTCCAGCGACAGTCACGGCGGCAGCCACGAGTTGCAAGTGCTGGATCACGAAGAAGGGTTGCGGCTGGCGGCGGGCAAGGCGGATCTGGCGGCGGACATGCTGGCGATGTTGCTGGCATCGCTGGAAGCCGACCGCGAAGCCATCCGCTTCGCCCGGGAAACCAACGATCACAACGCATTGATCGAACGCGTACACCGCCTGCACGGCGCCACCCGTTATTGCGGCGTGCCGCAGCTGCGCGCTGCCTGCCAGCGCAGCGAAACCCTGCTAAAGCAACAGGACCCGAAGGCTCCGGGCGCATTGGAAGACCTCGACCGGGCCATCAATCGCCTCGCGGCGCATGCCCGTATCAATGCTTGATGCAACGCAATCCGTTTGATTGCCACGGGCGTAAGCTCACCGCAATCCCTTGTAGGAGCATGGCTTGCCAGCGAAGGGGCCCTCAAACCCTTCTTCATTCTGGAGGGCGCCTTCGCTGGCAAGCCATGCTCCTACAGGGTATCCGGCAGGCCTGAAGTTTTCGGCGACAGGCATACAGCGTGTTTTTTCCAGGAGGACGCCATGCGTACGATTCTTTTCAGCAGCCAGACCTACGACCGCGACAGTTTTCTCGGCGCCGACCTCCCTGCCGGCATCGAGCTGCACTTTCAATCGGCGCGACTCAGCCTCGACACGGCAGCGCTGGCGGAACATCACGAAGTGGTCTGTGCCTTTATCAATGACGACCTCAGCGCCCCGGTGCTCGAACGCCTTGCAGCGGGCGGCACACGCCTGATTGCCCTGCGTTCGGCCGGCTACAACCATGTCGACCTGGCGGTGGCGAAGCGCCTGGGGTTGTCGATTGTGCGGGTTCCGGCCTACTCGCCCCACGCGGTGGCCGAACACGCGGTGGCGCTGATCCTGGCGCTCAACCGTCGTTTGCACCGTGCCTACAACCGCACCCGCGAAGGGGATTTCAGCCTCCACGGGCTGACGGGGTTCGACCTGGTGGGCAAAACGGTCGGCGTGGTCGGCACCGGGCAAATCGGCGCGACCTTCGCGAAAATCATGAACGGTTTCGGCTGCCGGCTACTGGCCTATGATCCTTACCCCAATCCACAGGTCGAAGCCCTCGGCGCACGTTATTTGAGTTTGCCCGAGCTGCTGGCCGAGTCGCAGATCATCAGCCTGCACTGCCCGCTCAATGAGCAGAGCAAACACCTGATCAACCGCGAGTCACTGGCGCACATGCAAGCCGGCGCCATGCTGATCAATACCGGTCGCGGCGGCCTGGTGGACACGCCGGCGCTGATCGACGCGCTGAAAGACGGCCAACTCGGTTATCTGGGGCTGGATGTGTATGAAGAAGAGGCGCAGCTGTTCTTCGAGGACCGTTCCGACCTGCCGCTGCAGGACGATGTGCTGGCGCGCCTGCTGACCTTCCCGAACGTGATCGTCACCGCGCATCAGGCCTTCCTGACCCGTGAAGCCCTGGGTGCAATTGCCGCGACGACGTTGCAGAACATTGCAGCCTGGGCGGCAGGCACGCCGCAAAATCAGGTCGAGGGCTGAGCGGATCAGATCTTGGACAACAGGATCATCAAGGCCAGCCAGCCAAAACCGAGCAAGCGTTGGCCTGTTGAATGCCCGGGACGCAGCAGGAACCAGACAAAAAACGGTGGCAGAAAGAAAATCATCAGTTTCAGCCACAGCTCCACCGGACGCGAACCGTTGAGCGTCGGAGCAGGAACCGCGGCCTCGACGTCGGCTTTGCGTTTACGCCCGAACGCGGCCGGCGAAACCTTGGCCACGCTCTCGTCTTGCGGCAAACGTCCGAAAGACAGTGGCGCCTTTGACGTTGCCGCTTGCGCCGTTGTCGGCGCACCGCAATGAACACAAGCAGGCGCCGTTGAACTGATGCGTTGCTTGCACTCAAAACATTCGATTAACGCCATGTCCGTTCCTTAGAAATGCAAAAGCGGCAGTTTGCCATGAGTCGGCAGGTCATTTGAACCTGATCGAAGGTCATCTGCTTGCGCAATGCTGCGTGCAGGCCCGTGCTAGCATACCGCGCATATTTGGAGGACCCATGGTCGAACACGATTTCCGCTATAACCTGATGAACCCGCAACACACCCTCACCGAATGCCGCGCCCTCGTGCCGGGGCGTTATCAAGTCACCGGCAACGGCGGCTCGATTCGCAACAATGACGTGCTGGTCGTGACCCTAAAAGGCGCCAAGGACTTGTCCATGCGCCTGACCGTCGAAACGGTTCGCCATTTGATCAACCCGCCCGGTCAATGGGTCGCGGTGGCCAGTGGTCCGGTGTTCGGTGAACTGGCGATCCACACCTGGAAAGTCAACTGCGACAGCTGCGCCAAAGAGCTGAGCTTCGAGTTCGCGGTCGACGCCAAACTGGGTAACAAGGCTGAAAAGCCTGCCGCCACCGCGCGGATCGCCGAGTTGGGCTGGACCGCCGTCGGTGAGAAGCACCTGTGCCCGAAATGCCAGGAGCCTGCGTGATGAAACGCCTTGCTCTGACCGCAATGGTCGGCGCCAGCCTGCTGGGCTGTGCCGCCGAGCCGGTAAAATTGCAGCAGAACCGCAGCTACATTCTGGAATGGATCGGCGAACGCCCGCTGATGGATTACAGCCACCTGACCGTCACCCTCGGCGAAGATGGCCGGGCCTATGGCAATGGCGGCTGCAATCACTGGTTCGCAGCGTATACGCTCGAAGACGACAAGCTGAGTTTCGGCAAGGTCGGCAGCACACGCAAACTGTGCGCGCCGGCGTTGATGGAACAGGAAAAGCGCTTCCTCCAGGCCCTGGAAAACGTGCAGCGCTGGGATGTTTCGCCGATCGACCAGATGCGCTTCTGGCCGGCCGAAGGCAAGCCGCTGCGTTGGTGGCTTGAAGAAGGCTAAGCCTTGCCGGCGACAACGGCGGGCCAATCACCATTGATGTCGCCTGATACGATTTCCCCTGTAGGAGCCGGCTTGCTGCGGGCGGCGTTCCGACGATAGCGGTGTGTCAGGCGACATAAATGCTGACTGATTCACCGTCATCGTCGGAAC
>NZ_JAGYFZ010000064.1:0-35448 GCF_019946675.1 Pseudomonas sp. BF-B-15 | reverse complement strand
GCATTCGCGAGCAAGCCCGCTCCCACAGGGACCGAGTCTTCGCCGCACAATCTTCGACCAATGAGCAGGATTTCATGACTCCCTTGCCCGCACCGCTGCGCTGGCTGTATTCCCTTGAATGGCGCCGGGGTTTTTTCGACTGGGCACGCAGCGACGGCGTGACCTGGGTCTACATTTTCAAGGTGTTGTTCGCCGCGTTCCTGACCCTGTGGCTGGCCATGCGTCTGGAATTGCCGCAACCGCGCACGGCAATGATCACCGTGTTCATTGTCATGCAGCCGCAAAGCGGCCAGGTGTTCGCCAAGAGTTTCTACCGCTTTCTCGGCACGCTGACCGGGTCGGCGGTGATGGTCGCGCTGATTGCCTTGTTCGCACAGAACACCGAGTTGTTCCTCGGTTCGCTGGCGATCTGGGTCGGCATCTGCTCGGCTGGTGCGGCGCGTTCTCGCAACTTCCGCGCCTACGGTTTTGTGCTGGCCGGGTACACCGCCGCGATGGTCGGCTTGCCGGCCCTGGCGCACCCGGAGGGCGCGTTCATGGCGGCGGTCTGGCGCGTGCTGGAAATCTCGTTGGGGATTCTCTGCGCCACGCTGGTCAGCGCTGCGATCCTGCCGCAAACCGCCAGCGCGGCGATGCGCAATGCCTTGTATCAGCGCTTCGGTGTGTTCGCCTTGTTCGTCACCGATGGCTTGCGCGGTCGCAGCAAACGGGACGCTTTTGAAGCGAGCAACGTGCGCTTCATCGCCGAGGCGGTCGGCCTGGAAGGGCTGCGCAGCGTCACCGTGTTCGAAGACCCGCACATGCGTCGGCGCAACGGTCGGCTCAGTCGCTTGAACAGCGAGTTCATGGGCGTCACCACGCGGTTCAATGCCCTGCACCAACTGCTCGAACGCTTGCGCAGCAGTGGTGCCGATCATGTGGTCGCGGCAATCAAGCCGGGCTTGCAGGACCTCGCGGAAGTGCTCGACGGTTTCAGTGGTCGCGCGTTGACCAGCCCTGACGCCGCACGTTTGGTGATTGCGCTGAGCGCCTACAAGGAAGCGCTGCCGGCGCGTGTCCGCAGCCTGCGCGCGACGTTTCAGGAGAGCGAGCCAAGCGACGCCGAGCAGCTCGATTTTCATACCGCGTATGAGCTGCTTTATCGCTTCGTCGACGACCTGCACGGTTATGCACAGACCCACGCGTCCCTGGCTGATCACAGCCATGAACGGGAGCAGTGGGACGAGCCTTTCACCCCGCAAACCAACTGGATGGCGTCCGCCGCTTCGGGGATTCGCGCGGCGTTTATTCTGGTGGTGTTGGGCAGTTACTGGGTGGCAACCGCGTGGCCGAGCGGGGCGATGATGACTCTGATTGCCGCCGCCACCGTGGGCCTTTCGGCGGCGACGCCGAACCCGAAACGCATGGCGTTTCAGATGGCCTGCGGCACATTCCTGGGGGCGCTGATCGGCTTCGTCGAGATGTTTTTCATCTTCCCGTGGATCGATGGTTTTCCGTTGCTGTGCGTGATGCTCGCGCCGGTGATCGTGCTCGGTTCGTTCCTGACCTCGCGTCCGCAATACGCCGGTGTCGGCCTCGGTTTACTGATCTTTTTCAGCACCGGTTCGGTGCCGGACAACCTCACCATCTACAACCCTTACACCTTCATCAACGACTACATCGCCATGGTGCTCGGCATGCTGGTGTGCGCCGCTGCGGGGGCGATCATCCTGCCGCCGAACAGCCGCTGGTTATGGCGCCGGTTGGAGCAGGATCTGCGCGGGCAAGTGGTGTATGCGATCAGCGGCAAACTGAAGGGCCTGGCGTCGAGTTTCGAAAGCCGCACGCGGGACTTGCTGCATCAGGCTTATGGCCTCGCCGCCGGTCAGCCGCAGGTGCAACGGGACTTGCTGCGCTGGATGTTTGTGGTGCTGGAAGTCGGTCACGCGATCATCGAGTTGCGCAAGGAGCAGGCGATTCTGCCGGTGCATCCGGCGTACGCCGAATCGCAGCCGTGGCGCCAGGCCATCCGCGTGATGGGCCGTTCGCTGGTGCGGCTGTTTCTGCAACCGGGCCAGAGCAATCTGCAGCGCTGCCTGATCGCGGTGGACCATGCGATCAGCCGCGTGCAAGCCACCGACGAGCCCTTCGCGCCGCACTTCGACACCTCGGCGTTGCGCCGGGTGAAGAGCTACCTGCATTTCATCCGCACCTCATTACTCGACCCGCAATCACCGCTTGCCGCCTACGCAATGACCACGCCTCAAGGACTTGAACATGCCTCGTGAAATCGCCTTCCACGGCGTGTACATACCGACCATGACGCTGATGTTTTTCATCGCCGCGGTGCTGGCCTGGGCGCTGGACCGGTTCCTGTCCGGGTTCGATCTGTACCGTTTTTTCTGGCACCCGGCGTTGCTGCGCCTGAGTTTGTTTACCTGTCTGTTCGGCGCACTGGCGCTGACTGTCTACCGTTGACTCTCTATCACTGAAGAAGGCCCTGATGAAAAAGCTTTTCAGCCTGCTCGCCACTCTGCTGGTGCTGGCCCTCGCGCTATGGATCGGCCGGACCCTCTGGGTGCATTACATGAACACACCGTGGACCCGCGACGGCCGGGTGCGCGCCGACATCATCAACGTCGCCGCCGACGTCACCGGTGAAGTGGTGGAAGTGCCGGTGCGCGACAACCAACAGGTGAAGAAGGGCGATCTGCTGATGCGCATCGACCCCGAGCACTACCGCATCGCGGTCAAACAGGCGCAGGCACTGGTGGCTTCACGCAAGTCGACGTGGGAGATGCGCAAGGTCAACGCCCATCGCCGCGCCGACATGGATGCCTTGGTGATCTCCAAGGAAAACCGCGACGACGCCAGCAATATCGCAGACTCGGCCCTCGCCGATTACCAGCACGCGCAAGCGCAACTGGAAGCCGCCGAACTGAACCTCAAACGCACCGAAGTGCGCGCGGCGGTGGACGGTTACGTGACCAACCTCAACGTGCATCGCGGCGACTACGCACGCATCGGCGAAGCGAAAATGGCCGTGGTCGATATGAATTCGTTCTGGGTCTACGGCTTCTTCGAAGAAACCAAACTGCCGCACGTGCGGGTGGGCGATAAGGCCGACATGCAACTGATGAGCGGCGAAGTGCTCAAGGGGCATGTGGAGAGTATTTCTCGCGGGATCTACGACCGCGATAACCCGGAAAGCCGCGAGCTGATTGCGGACGTGAACCCGACGTTCAACTGGGTGCGCCTGGCACAGCGGGTGCCGGTGCGGATTCACATTGATGAAGTGCCGGAAGGGGTGTTGTTGGCGGCGGGGATTACGTGCACGGTGGTGGTTAACCAATAGTTAGACCGAGTCGCCTGAATCGCCAGCAAGCCGGCTCCTACAAATAGGTGTCGTACACACATTTTTGTGTTCGGCGCAAACCTGTAGGAGCCGGCTTGCTGGCGATTCAGGCGACTCGGTCTTACAGCTCACTCCTTGCAAAACGTCTCATGCAAATGCCGCCAAACCACCTTTCCACCGGCCTGCTTCTCAAACACTACCGTCGAACGCCGGTCCGTCTGCTGGCCGGTTGCATCGGTCTGCTGCTCGCGATAACTCACGGTCGCGCCGTTGTCGGACAGCGCAATGCCACGCAACTCGCTGAGCTCAATCCTGAACCCGAGCTTCTTCCCGCCCGCCATCCGGAACAACTCGCCAAGCGCGTCGAAATCCAGCACGCGGCCCAACGGCGAGACCATGGAAAACTGCGGTGAAAAACGGGCGAGCAATTGTTCAAGTTCGGTGACGTTTCGTTCTTCGGCCAGCCATTGCTCGATGGCGACGTGGGCCTGGATCACTTCGGCGAAGTATTCGGTGTAGTCGGTCATGTTACTTCCTGAAAATTTTGCAGAGTCTGATCTGACGCTTTCGCGGGCAAGCCTCGCTCCTACAGGTCAAGCACCGCTCTCTGTAGGAGCGAGGCTTGCCCGCGAAGAACGATAACTCGGTCTCAAAGCTGCCCACTCAACCCGAACCGCTTCATCAACCCCGACTCCAGCAACCCTTTGGGCAACAACCCCGCCAACAACGGCAACGCCCGGCTGCCATTGCCCAAACGAATCAGGCGCGGCGGTTTGTCCTGCCGCACAGCCTTGAGCAAACCGGCGGCAAACTCACTGGCCGGCGTCGGGTTGTCCTGAGACGCCTTGGCCCGCGCACGAATGCCTTCGCGCAGCGGAAACCACGGTGACTGTTCGCTGATCAACTGTTCCGCCTCGGCCCCGGCATTCTTGGCAAAACTGGAGGCGATGGCGCCCGGTTGCACCTCCATTACCCGCACGCCAAACGGCGCCAGTTCCATGCGCAACGCATCGCTCAAGGCGTGCACTGCGGCTTTCGAGGCGCAGTAAGCACCGGCAAACGGCGTGACCAGGACCCCGGAAACGCTGCCGATATTCACCACTATCCCTTTGGCCCGGCGCAGCACCGGAAACAGCGCGCGCGTAACACCGACAATCGCAAACACATTGGTTTCAAACTGCCGCTGCATGGCCGGCACGCCACCGTCGAGCAACGGTCCCATGGCGCCATAACCGGCGTTGTTGATCAGTACATCGAGGCCGCCATGTTGCTGGTTGATCTGCCCGGCCAACGCTTCAAGTGCCACGCCATCGTTGACGTCCAGCTGCACGGCGGTGAAACCGGCCGCCGTCAACGCGGCAACGTCTTCAGCCTTGCGGGCGCTGGCCCAGACTATATAACCGGCACCTTTAAAGGCATCGGCGAGAGCGCGGCCAATGCCGCTGGAACAACCGGTAATCAACGCAACGGGCATGGCGCGGTCCTTGTGCAAAGGGAAGAGTGGGGATCAGTCGGAGAAACTACCCTGCAAACGCTCGGCGCGAAACTCCAGGGTTTGCGGGCGATAACCGGGACGCAGCGGCGGCATGGGCAGGCAATCTTCCCAGTTCGCTCCGGCCTGCAGTTCGCCTGGGCCGCGATAACGCGGTGCGGCGTATTGATTGTCGGCGAGGTTGACCGTATCGCCCGGCGCGTAGGCTGCGACGCGCCAGCGCAGTTCGGTCAGCGGCACGTCGTTGCCGTTGTTCATCTTCAATAGCAAAGGGCGATCCGCCGGGCAGTGCTCCGGCGCGTAAGTGATGCGCAACTCAAGGCGCGCCAATTGCTTGACCTCGCGATTGTCCAGCCAGACCACCCAGGTGGCCACCAGCCCCAGTCCGATGGCGGCCGCCACCGAAACGGGCAGGGCCTTGGACGGGTAGCGCAGCAACAGGATCAGCCAGGTGATGACCAACAGGACGCCGATGAACATGTCGCACAACCTCGCAGGAGAGAGGCTCATCCTACCTAAGGGCGGGTGTGCTTGGCGATGGGCGTGGTGAGGGCGACCGTTTGTCGAGCCTGTAATTTGTGACAGTAGCCATGCATGGGTTTTCAGCATTAGCTGGTGCAAATCGACATGAAGACGCCTGATGCAGCCTCAGCTGGCTTTCCTGCACCGCGACACCCCAAGCATGACGGTCGTTGAACCGCGGGGGCTGGCTGTGCGTTCGGTGGATTATTACCGTGCCGCGCAGGGTGAAGTCGCCGAAGCTCGGGTCAACCGCACGGTTCATGACCCCGCTGGGCGGGCGATTGCGCAGTGGGATCCGCGGTTGTTCCTGGAGACTTCTGCACCGGCCAACCTCAGCAGCATCCTGTCACTGTCCGACACTGCGTTGAGTATCGTCAGTGTCGATGCCGGCTTGAGCGTGAATCTTTTCGGTGAGGCGGATCAACCGGTTCAATCCTGGGATGGCCGGGGTTCGCAACGCTGGATGCACTATGACAATCGACTGCGCCTGACCGCGCTGTTCGAGCAAGCCGCGAGGGGCGAAGCGGTTTGCGCAGAGCGTCTGACTTATGCCGCGAACGATCCCGTTTCCGTCGATCACAACCAGTGCGGCCAATTGATCCGGCATGACGACCGGGCAGGCACGCAGCTGTTCCCGACGTTTGGATTGACCGGCGGGTTGCTTGAGCAGACTCGACACTTTCTGCGTACGTTGGAAATCCCCGATTGGCCCGAACACGTGGACGAGCGCGATACCTGGCTGGAACCGGGATCTGGCGCGACCACTCGCTCACGCTTCAACCCACTGGGCGAGGCTGTTGAACAGACCGACGCCCAAGGCAACCGTCAGCTTTTCAGCCACACCGTCGCCGGCCAGTTGCGCGAGGTACGACTGCAATTGCGCAGCGACACCACGCCAAAAACGCTGGTCAGCGCCATCCAGTACAACGCCCATGGCCAGACCGAACGGGAAGTGGCGGGCAACGGCGTGATCACCACGCTCGAATACGCCGCGCAAGACGCTCGCCTGATTCGCTTACACGCCAGGCGCGGCAACGACGTCCTGCAAGATTCCCATTATGAATACGACCCGACGGGCAACGTGTTGCGCATCGAAGACGCCGCCGTGCCGATTCGCTACTTCGCCAACCAGCGTATCGACCCGGTCAACGGATATGCCTACGACAGCCTCAATCAGTTGATTCGTGCGACGGGCTGGGAGGCCGGCGGCGCGAACAGAGGCCCACAGTTTTCGGCCTTCGACGATCCCGCGCCACGGGGCAATTACTGCCAGAGCTATCGCTACGATCGAGGCGGCAACTTGTTGGAACTCATCCACGAAGGGCCGCAAAAGCATGGGCATCGTCTGGTCGCCGCGCCCTTCAGCAACCGTTGCCTGCCAGTGGTCGAGGGCGTGGAACCCGGCGAAGAGGATTTTCGCAGGGGCTTCGACGCCAACGGCAATCTGCAGCGCCTGCAACTGGGGCAAACCTTGAGTTGGGACCTGCATAACCAGTTGTGCGAAGTGCGGCCGGTAGAACGAGACGGCGCCTCAGATGACAGTGAGCACTATGTTTACGGAGCCGACGGCATGCGCGTGCGCAAAGTCCGCTCGACGCAGACCAATGCCCGTACGGTGATCGCAGAAGTGCGTTATTTGCCAAACCTGGAAATACGTACCCACAACGGCACCGGCGAAGTGCTGCATGTGATCAACGTCCAGGCCGGACGCAGCAGCGTACGGGTGTTGCACTGGGAAACGGCGCCGCCAAAGGACAGCGCCAATGATCAGTACCGGTTCTGCCTGAGTGATCATTTGGGGTCCTCCACCCTGGAGCTCGACAGCGACGGCGAAGTGATCAGTCAGGAGCGCTATCACCCGTTCGGGACTACCGCCTGGTTTGCGGGGAGGGGGGAGGTCGAGGCGAGTCGTAAAACGGTTCGGTATTCGGGGAAAGAGAGGGATGCGACGGGGCTTTATTACTATGGGTTTCGGTATTACGTGGCTTGGTTGCAGCGGTGGTTGAATCCTGATCCGGCAGGGGCAGTTGATGGGCTTAATCTTTATCGAATGGTCGGGAGTAATCCGATTGGTTATAGGGATGAAAGTGGGTTGGAGTTGGAATCTGTTAATGGAGTAAAAGATTATTGTGTTACGAAGGGTGGTAAGGAAATGGTGGTGGATGTAGATATTTTTAAAAGATTTTTCTTTGCTGCAAGATTGTCGAAAATCAGGGTGAGCGTATTACATGAGATGTCAGGTGATTATGAGGCGAGTGATGAGTTTCAGGTTGTTGAAGTCGGTGTGGGCAGCCGTGAAGACCTGCTTCGGCGAAATCCCAACGGTGTCGTGGCCAGCAGCGAGGTAAAGGACACGCTGAACGACTTTAATCAACAGTATAAAAAATTAATGAGTGCCTCTGATTATAGGTGGTATGACTTGAGTAAATGGGGCGGCGATGCTGCAAAGCAAAGAAGAAATTTTAAAGCCGGCGAGTATGTTGCTCGGCAATTTGGAACGTGGTTGATTCGTGGGGAGGAAACCCGGCAGATGGATGTGGATTTAGGCTCGCGACCGGATAATCGATTGTTTGCATTAATTAAAAAGGAAGATCTGGGTAAAGAGCCTCATGAACGGAAAATATATGGGCTTTCGTTGCTGTCTTTAAATCGCGAAGATGGAAGTCGTAGAAATGCTGATGTACATGTCGATTTCACTATTGTTGATCCTGAGTCTCAATTAAACGGTGTGCAGTTGAACAATGCTGTAAGTGAAGAGGTAGGAGGGGGGAGTGCGTTGAGACTCCGTGGCGCGGGGACGTATTTAACAATGAATGCATTAAGTCAGGTCAGCAAGACGGTAAATATGAAAACAATTCGAACAAGCGCGATTAACCCTCGTTCTGCAGCGATGGCTATCGGTTGGGGGGAGAAGTCGCCCTTTTAAGATTCCGCATTAACCTTGGACAGGACCATGCATAGCCTTACCCCAACGCTCACGGTTATTGATCCACGAAATCTGGCCTTACGCTCAGTAGATTATTACCGTGCTGACCCCGGCGACATGGCAGAGGCGCGTGTCGAACGCACTACTCATGACCCAGTGGGAAGGGCGGTCGCGCAGTGGGATTCGCGGTTGTTCCAGACGGCCTCGGCGCCGGCCAATCTGGTTACGATTCATGGCCTCTCCGGCACGGCCTTGTGCACCCTCAGTGTCGATGCGGGCTTGCGCGTGAATCTTTTCGGCGAGGCAGATCAACCGGTTCAATCCTGGGATGGCCGGGGTTCGCAACGTTGGATGCACTACGACAATCAACTGCGATTGAAGGCATTGTTCGAGCAAACGTTAGAGGGCGAAGCGATTTGCGCAGAGCATCTGACTTATGCGGCCAACGATCCCGTTTCCGCCGCTCACAACCAGTGCGGCCAACTGATCAGCCACACAGACCTTGCCGGTGTTCTGCTGTTCAACGACTACGGATTGACCGCCGCGCTACTCGAACAAGAGCGGCGTCTCGGTGACATCGCGCAGTCGTTTTCAACGCATTCACGCTTCAACCCACCGGGTGACCTGCTGTCCCGAACCGATGCCCAAGGTAACGAACAACGCTTCAGCCAGACCGTGGACGGTCAGTTACGCGCCGTGGATTTGCGTCTGAGCCACACGACCCAGCACCTGCCGATGGTCAGCGCCATCACCTACAACGCCCACGGCCAGGTCGAAAGGGAAATTGCCGGCAATGGCGTGATCACCACCCTTGAATACGCCGCCGAGGATGGGCGTCTGCAACGGCTGCTGTCCCGGCTCGGCCAGAACGAGCCGTTGCAGGATCTGCGTTACAGCTACGACCCGGTCGGCAATGTGCGAAGCATCAAAGACGCCGCGCTGCCGATCCGCTACTTCGCCAATCAGCGTATCGAGCCGGTCAGCGATTATTGGTACGACACGCTCGACCGGTTGATCGCGGCCACAGGCTGGGAGGCCGGCGCGGTCAAAAACGGCCCGTCGTCGGCAATGACGGCGGACCCCGCCATGCCCGGCAACTACCGCCAGAGCTACCGTTATGACGCCGGCAACAACCTGCTCGAACTGATCCACACCGGCCCGCAAAACCCCGGCCATCGTCTGGTCGCCGATGCTCACAGCAACCGCTGCCTGCCGGTGCGCGATGGTATCGAGCCGACTGAACAAGACTTCCGTGACAGTTTCGACGCCAATGGCAACCTGCTGACGCTGCAACCGGGGCAAACGTTGCGCTGGGACGCGCGCAATCAATTGTGTGAAGTCCGCCCGGTGGTGCGTGATACCGAAAACGACAGCGAGCGATACCTTTATGGCGCCGACGGTCTGCGCGTACGCAAAGTCCGCTCGCTGCAAACCAATGCCCAAACGAACATCATCGAAACCTTGTATTTGCCCGGTCTGGAAATCCGCACCCACAGCGGCACCGGCGAAGTGCTGCACGTGATCGACGTGGCGACCGGGCGCGGCAGTGTGCGGGTGTTGCACTGGGAGGCGGAAAGACCGACCGAGATCAGCAACGACCAGCAACGCTACTGCCTGACGGACCATCTGGGGTCGAGCACGCTGGAGCTGGATCAGCACGCCAACGTCATCACCCAGGAAAGGTATTACCCGTTTGGCGGCACGGCGTGGAGTAACGGTGAGGCGGTGCAGGTCAGCTACAAAACGGTGCGGTATTCAGGCAAGGAACGGGACGCGACGGGGCTTTATTACTATGGCTTCAGGTATTACGTACCGTGGTTGCAGTGTTGGTTGAATCCAGATCCTGCGGGAGCGATTGATGGATTGAATCTGTACCGAATCGTTAGAAATAACCCGATGACATTCGTAGATGAAAAGGGGATGTTTCCAGAGAAGCCTGTGCCGACGGAAGAAGATGTTGCTGCTCTTGATGGTTTTTTTTCTGGATCTGAATTCAAAGAGTTCAAGGCTGTTCGAAAAGAAATTCACGAGTTGGGCTCGGGCTTCAAGGTGTTCGGAGTAAGAGTTTCAAATCCATTCAATAAGATGGATGAAATTCTTGATTCGCGAGAAAAATTACAAGCAGCAGATTACCAAATAAAAAATGGGCTTCTGTATCGAGCGCACCTGTCAAATACTACGACGATCCAAAATAAGGGGCTTCTGCGGAACACCTCGTTGCACTCTAATCAAGAAGATGGCAAGAGTTATATTTCCTCTGTATTTAAACATACGGCCGGCACTGGTAGCGAAGGTGCAATCATGTCGCTGAGTACTCGTCGTAGTATTGCCAAAAAATTCATGAATGATCACAAGAAATTAGTGGCAATTGATTTGAATAAGCTGGGCGCTGATGTCGCAGAGAGTTTTGTGACTGTGCCGGAACTGATTTTGAAATTCGGTGGAATGATGCTTCGGGAAGGACTAATTGAACATCTGGATTTGATTAAAGTGTTAGACCAATTAAATAATAAAGAACACGAGGTGTTTTTTGTGGGGCGAACCGAAAATTTAAATTTTGGCGAGATACCCGCTAGGGCAATTTCGGTTGCGAAAGTGAAAGGGCAGAAGACGTTCAAATCATCACATCACGTCAAGTGACGGCTTGAGCGCTTTAATGCCAACAACCCCCCACCCAATCCACTACGGATAGGGAACGCAGTGGCCTGGATGGGGGCTTCTTTTTACCGATGACTTACTGCGCGATGGTCTTCACCGAAACCCCACGCTCAATCGGCGTAGACCGACCATAGATATCTTCAAACCGCTCGATATCTTCCTCACCCAGATAGCTATCCGATTGGAATGGGTTGGCCGGTATTCGTACCACTCATCGAGACTGTAACTTTTGACAGTAGCCAGACAAGGGTTTTAGGCATTTGCTGATCGTCATTCTTCGAGATGAATTGTCATGGATGCTCAAGTAACGGCCATGCACCGCCATACCCCAAAGCTGATTGCCATCGATCCGCGTGGTCTGGTCTTACGTTCGGTGGATTATTACCGTGCCGCGGAGGAGGCGGTCGCCGAAGCTCAGATCAATCGCACGGTTCATGACCCCGCTGGGCGGGCGATTGCGCAGTGGGATTCGCGGTTGTTCCAGATGGCTTCGGCACCGGCCAATCTGGTTACGATTCATGGCCTCTCCGGCACGGCCTTGTGCACCCTCAGTGTCGATGCGGGCTTGCGCGTGAATCTTTTCGGCGAGGCAGATCAACCGGTTCAATCCTGGGATGGCCGGGGTTCGCAACGTTGGATGCACTACGACAATCAGCTGCGATTGACGGCGCTGTTCGAGCAGGCGTTGGAGGGCGAAGCGATTTGCGCAGAGCATCTGACTTATGCGGCCAACGATCCCGTTTCCGCCGCTCACAACCAGTGCAGCCAACTGATCAGCCACACAGACCTTGCCGGTGTTCTGCTGTTCAACGACTACGGATTGACCGGCACGCTACTCGAGCAAGAGCGGCGTCTCGATGACATCGCGCAGTCGTTTTCAACGCATTCACGCTTCAACCCACCGGGTGACCTGCTCTCCCGAACCGATGCCCAAGGCAACGAGCAACGCTTCAGCCAGACCGTGGACGGTCAGTTGCGCGCCGTGGATTTGCGTCTGAGCCACACGACCCAGCGCCTGCCGATGGTCAGCGCCATCACCTACAGCGCCCACGGCCAGGTCGAAAGGGAAGTCGCCGGCAACGGCGTGATCACCACTCTCGAATACGGAACCGAGGACGGGCGTCTGCAACGGCTGCTGTCCCGGCTCGGTCAGAACCAGCCGTTGCAGGATCTGCGTTACAGCTACGACCTGGTCGGCAATGTGCGAAGCATCGAAGACGCCGCGCTGCCGATCCGCTACTTCGCCAATCAGCGTATCGAGCCGGTCAGCGATTATTGGTACGACACGCTCGACCGGTTGATCGCGGCCACAGGCTGGGAGGCCGGCGCGGTCAAAAACGGCCCGTCGTCGGCAATGACGGCGGACCCCGCCATGCCCGGCAACTACCGTCAGGCCTACCGTTATGACGCCGGCAACAACCTGCTCGAACTGACCCACACCGGCCCGCAAAACCCCGGCCATCGTCTGGTCGCCGATGCTCACAGCAACCGCTGCCTACCGGTGCGCGAGGGTATCGAGCCGACTGAACAAGACTTCCGTGACAGTTTCGATGCCAACGGCAACCTGCTGAGGCTGCAACCGGGGCAAACGCTGCGTTGGGACGCGCGCAATCAATTGTGTGAAGTCTGCCCGGTGGAGCGTGACGGCGCCGAAAACGACAGCGAGCGTTACGTTTACGCTGCCGACGGCCTGCGCGTGCGCAAAGTCCGCTCGCTGCAAACCAATGCCCAAACGAACATCATCGAAACCTTGTATTTGCCCGGCCTGGAAATCCGCACCCACAGCGGCACCGGCGAAGTGCTGCATGTCATCGACGTGGCGACCGGGCGCGGCAGTGTGCGGGTGTTGCACTGGGAGGCGGGAAGACCGAGCGAGATCAGCAACGACCAGCAGCGCTACAGCCTGACGGACCGGCTGGGCTCAAGCACGCTGGAGCTGGATCAGCACGCCAACGTCATCACCCAGGAAAGGTATTACCCGTTTGGCGGCACGGCGTGGAGTAACGGTGAGGCGGTGCAGGTCAGCTACAAAACGGTGCGATATTCGGGTAAGGAACGGGACGCGACGGGGCTTTATTACTATGGGTTCAGGTATTACGTGCCGTGGTTGCAGCGTTGGCTGAATCCAGATCCTGCGGGCACGATTGATGGATTGAATTTCTATGCCATGGTTCGAAACAATCCAATGGTGTTGCGAGACTACAACGGTTTGGCAGGTGACGAATTATTCAACGCATCGTTCCATGAGCTTGACCTTTCAACCCAAGGCTGGAAACAGCACTTGCTTGACACTCGACTGTTGTCTCTCCAGTTGCAGCGCCATGACAAGACGAAGCGAACCTACGAAGAAACCAAAGAATATCGCGTTTTCGAAGTGGGTGATCCGGAGTACGCCTTGACTGGGCAGGAAATCGTTGAAGCGTTGGAGGGCTACCGCAAGACGTACCTGGACCTGGCGAATCGTGCATCCACTGCTGGAAAGTCGGAGTTGGGCCTGTCGATGATAGAACTTTCAAATCAAGCAGGGCGGATGCGTGATTTCGCTAAGGGCATTGATGGATCAGATGCTTCGGCAGCAGCGAACAAGCCTCGCTTTTTTGCATTGATGAAAGCAAAGCCGGAAAACGGAAAGCGAGAAATCCTGGCCATTCAGAAAATATCGATGAGTCAGCGCTCTGCTGGTGAAGACAGGGCGTTTGTCAGTGGCGTTATTCTGAACCCACTCATTCGACCCGAGGTGAGGCACCACTTCGAAGGTCTGCCTGGAAGAGAATCTATACCTGTGCTGGAGCGGGTGCGAACCTTCGTCACGGTTCGGAGTTTGAACCAGGTGGGCAAAAATACGAACCTGAAATATGTGCTGTTTGGCTCAACAAATAATAGAGACTTGGACGTGGCGAAAAGACTCAAGGCAAAATTGAAGTCCGAGCCTACCCACCTGCCACTTTCGAGGTTGAACCCGCAACGTCGATGATTTCCATAAAAAAAGCCCCCACCCAACCCACTGCGGATAGGGAACGCAGTGACCTGGATGGGGGCTTCTTTTTACCGATGACTTACTGCGCGATGGTTTTCACCGAAACCCCACGCTCAATCGGCGTAGACCGACCGTAGATATCTTCAAACCGCTCGATATCGTCCTCACCCAGATAGCTGCCCGATTGCACTTCAATAATCTCAAGTGGAATCTTGCCCGGGTTGCGCAAACGGTGAACCGAAGCGATCGGAATGTAGGTCGACTGGTTCTCGCACAGCAGGAACACGTTCTCGTCGCAGGTCACTTCAGCGGTGCCGCTGACCACGATCCAGTGTTCGGCGCGGTGGTGGTGCATTTGCAGTGACAGGCACGCGCCCGGTTTGACCGAGATGTGCTTGACCTGGAAGCGCCCGCCCATGTCCACCGAGTCATACGAACCCCACGGACGATAGACTTCGCAGTGGTTCTGGGTTTCGCTGCGACCCTGTTCGTTGAGTGTGTTGACCATCTGTTTCACGCCTTGGACCTTGTCCTTGTGGGCGATCATCATGGCGTCCTTGGTTTCGACGACCACGATGTTTTCCAGGCCGATCACCGACACCAGTTTGCCGTTGCCGTGGATCATGCAGTTCTTGCTGTCCTGAATGACCACATCGCCTTTGGTGACGTTACCGTTGACGTCCTTGTCATTTACTTCCCACAGCGACGCCCAGCAACCGACATCGCTCCAGCCGGCGGTCAGCGGTACAACGCAGGCGCGCTGGGTTTTTTCCATGACCGAGTAATCGATGGAATTGTCCGGGCAGCAGGCGAAGGTGGCTTCGTCGATGGTGACGGTGTCGGCATCCTGTTGGCTGCGTTCCAGGGTCAGCAGGCAGGTGTCGTAGATGTCCGGATCGTGCTTTTTCAGCTCTTCGAGGAAGCGGCTGGCGCGGAACAGGAACATGCCGCTGTTCCAGAAGTAACCGCCGGACTGGACGAACTCGGTGGCGCGTTTCACGTCCGGTTTTTCAACGAAGTGCGAGACGCGGCTGACGCCTTCCGGCAGCAGCGAGTCGTTGGTCGACTTGATGTAGCCGTAGCCGGTTTCCGGTTTGGTCGCCGGGACGCCGAACAGCACCATTTCGCCGTTTTCGGCGGCGACGGTGGCCAGGGCCAGGGCGCGTTGCAGGGCTTTCTGGTCTTCCAGTACGTGGTCCGCCGGCAGCACCAGCATCAGCTCGTCACGACCTTCGTTGACCAGCATCATCGCGGTCAGGGCCACGGCCGGCGCGGTGTTGCGGCCGAACGGTTCCATCAGGATGCGCTGGGTTTCCAGCTTACGGTTGCTCAGTTGCTCGTTGACGATGAAGCGGTGGTCTTTGTTGCAGACCACGATCGGGGTGTCCATGCCTTCGAACACCAGGCGTTCCAGGGTTTGCTGGAACAGCGTGTGTTCGCCGGTCAGGGCCAGGAATTGTTTAGGAAACTGCTTACGGGAAAGCGGCCAAAGACGTGAGCCACTACCACCTGACAAGATCACCGGAATCATGTTGTTACTCCTTGAAAATCGTATGGGTCAGAGCTACTGCGTTCTGTCGTTTCACTCTTGTTTTTGTTTCGTGTCCCGACTGACATCTCGGTCCCTTGTAGGAGCATGGCTTGCCAGCGAAGGCGGTCTCGAGGGCCTCTTCGCCGGCAAGCCGTGCTCCTACAGGGCACGGGTCAACCGGGTAAATTTGTTAGCGCGTCGAAACCGGGCGTTTTACCCAGACTGGCGACAGGCTGCTGCCGTTGCCGGTGACGTACAGCACCGCCGCTTCACCGCGTTCCAGGGCAACCGGTTTCACGTCGCCCACTTTTGTGGCGCCATCGTATAGCGCCAGGCTGACTTTGACCGGGTTGATTTCACGCTCGCCACGGCCCTTGGCGGCCACGGAAGGGACCACTTCGGTCTTGCCGTCGGCGGTTTTCAGGGTCAGGGCCTTGTCGCTCAGGTTCTGTACGCGAACCAGGGATTTCTGCTTGTTCTTGAACGGCGGCTCTTCGATCAGTTGCGGCGCGCCGCTGGCGTTGTTGACCAGGGTGTAATAGTGATCGCCGGCCAGTTTCACTGGCAGGGTCTGGCTGCCGACCTTGGCGCTGTAGTCGCCGCCCGGCATGAAGCTGAAGTCAGTGCTGGACAGCGGCGCGACGTCGCTCAGGTTGGTGCTGCCGACGGTGGCGCTGACTTCAGCGTTGCCGGCGTTATAGACCCGTACGAAGCTCGAACCTTTAGGCGCGGTCGGACCGTAGAGGGCCGAGTCACCGGCGGCGAAGGCGTTCATGGACAGCACGCTGAAGGTTGCGGCCAGAGCAAAGGTCTTGGCGAGACGGCGAGGAGTAGTAGTGAAAGTCATGGTGTACCTCTCTTTCAGTTTTGCGCCCGGTCGGGCGTCTCGGATTTAGTGTTTACGGCTACGTTTTGTTGGCGGGCGCCGGCTTCTTTGAGCGCTGCGACCCACTGCGGGTCGGCGTCGCCGATTTCGTTGTTTACAGGCAGATAACGTTCAGGAAACTCCCAGATCAGCACCTGTGGCGGGCTGTTCTTGAAGGCATCGCTTTTCAGGTAGCTGAGCATCGGCAGAATCGGGCCGTGGCCGTCTTCGGCGTAATTGACCACGTCGCTGTTCAGCGCTTCTTTCAGCGCGCCGACGAAGTTCCAGTTCGGGTTGGCGCTGTAGCTGGTGCCGATCAGGGCCACCGGCACTTCGGTGTTGGCGAACAGCGCGTCATCACCGCCAGCCTGATCGTCGGCCACCACGGTGTTGCGCTTCTGCAGCGGCTCGGTCGCCGGCATCAGGTTTTCGAACAGTGGGTCGAGCGGCAGGAACAAACGCAGGTCACCCTTGTGGGTCACTTTCTCTGCCGGCTCGGTGACGAAGCGTTGAGGCTCGCCGCTGAGCGGGGTTTTCTCGGCGATGGTCTTGGCCAGGGTCTGGGCGGCGATTTGCGCGCCTTCCGGGGTCCAGTGGGTGTCGGTGCGCAGAAACACTTGCTGACCGTCGAGCTTGGCCTTCAGCAGGGGGCCGTACAGGTCGGGTGCGAGGATCTTGTTGGCCGCCAGACGAGCGTGGAAATCTTCATAAAGATTGGCGTGAATACTCGAAGGCTTAACTTCGCCCAGGTGTTCCGGATACAGGCGAGTCTTGGCCGGCACGATCGCCATCACCAGTTTCACGCCTTTCTCTTTCAGTTCCTGGCGCACGCCTTCGACCAGCGCGTAGTTGCCTTGCAGGTTCAACTCTTCGTTGACGATCGGGTTGAATTCTTCATCGCTGTACAACCACTGATCGCGACCGAGCACGACGCCCGGACGACCTTCGTTGAACAGTTTGAAATCCAGCGCAGCCCAGAGGTTGGTGCCCAGGCGCTTGATCGGGAACTCGTCGTCGTAGTGCGTTTCGACAGCCTTGGCCCAGCGGCCATTGAGCACCGTCGCATCGGCGTTGGTGCTGAAGCCGAAGAAGCTGCGCGTCGACCACAGGCCCAGGACCAGCAAGGTCACCATAAACAGGCTGATATAGAAGATGCGTAATGAGCGGGTCATGGTCAGATCCCTCAGAACTGGAAGTAAAGGAACGGCGAGAAGCTTTGCGCCGAGAGTTTGAAAATCGAGGCAATGAACAGCACCAGTACCAGCGTGCGCATCACGTAACGCGACCAGTCCGCCGTCCAGTAAGCCGGCTGCACGGTGGCTTCAACGCCAACGGTGTAACCCGGTTGGTGGATGCTGGCCGGGTTGTCGCCCGGTACGGCTTTGATCATTCCTGGTGTCGCACCGGCAGAGCCATCGGCCTCGACGTTGACCGCAGGTTTGGTCTTGACCGGTGGCTGGTTGCTGTAGAAGTCACGGATGCCGAAGAACGCCAGGGTTGCGTACGCCACCACCAGAGTCGCCACTTGCAGACCGGTGAGGTTGGCCTCGTTGAGTTCCGACAGCGACCATTCGCCGAAGCTGAACATCGCGCCATACATGCGGCCGGCGACGTGCAGGTTTTCGGCGCGGAAGATCACCCAGCCCATCACCACCAGCAGGAAGGTCAGCGCCCAGCGGATCGGGTTGATGCTGCGTGGCGAAGTGTTCAGGCCCAGGGCCTTTTCGATCGCCAGCCACATGCCGTGCCACGCACCCCACACGATGTAGGTGATGTTCGCGCCGTGCCACAGACCACCGAGCAGCATGGTCAGGAACAGGTTGCGATAGGTCATCAGCGTGCCTTTGCGGTTGCCGCCCAGCGTGATGTACAGGTAGTCACGCAGCCAGGTGGACAGGCTGATGTGCCAGCGACGCCAGAACTCGGTGATCGACTGGCTGATGTACGGCTGCTTGAAGTTTTCCATGAAGCGGAAACCCATCATCAAGCCCAGGCCGATGGCCATGTCGCTGTAACCGGAGAAGTCGAAATACAACTGCGCGGTGTACGCCAGCGCGCCGAGCCAGGCATCGCCCGTGGTCGGGTTTTGCAAGGCGAAGCAATGGTCGGCCACCACCGCGAGGGTGTCGGCGATGAAGACCTTCTTGATGAAACCCTGCATGAACCGCGTGCAGCCCTCGGAGAACTTGTCGAGGGTGTGGGTGCGGTTGTTGAACTGGTCGGCGAGGTCGCGGAAGCGCAATACCGGGCCGGCAATCAGGTGCGGGAAGATCGCCACGAACGCCGCAAAGTCGATCAGGTTGCGCGTTGCCGGGGTGTCACCACGGTAGACGTCGATGATGTAGCTGATGGACTCGAAGATGTAGAACGAGATCCCGATCGGCAACAGCACGTGGGTCAGGATGAACGGCGACAGACCCACCGACGTCATCATCGCGTTGATGCTGTCGACACCGAAGTTGGCGTACTTGAAGTAGCCCAGAATGCACAGGTCGACGGCTACGCCGAGCAGCAGCCAGCGCTGGGCCGGTTTGGTCCGAACGCCTGCGGCGCCGACTTTGAGGCCGATCCAGTAGTTCCACAGCGTGACGGCAGCGAACAACGCCAGGAAGTCCACGCGCCACCAGGCATAGAACACATAGCTGGCGATCAGCAGCAGCAGGTTGCGATAGCGTATTCCGCTCAAGTAGTACATGCCGAGAAAGATCGGCAGGAACAAAAACAGGAACACGTTGGATGAAAATACCATCCCGGTCTCTCCATGTTTAACCAACAGTCAAGGGCCGCAGCCCCCCCAAACCCCCCCACCAAAAAACCTGGGGAGATGCATTGCATTCAAACCACCGCGATCCTTGTAGGAGCGAGGCTTGCCCGCGAAGGCCGTTACGCGGTGGAACTGATGAACCGTGTCATCGTTCTTCGCGGGCAAGCCTCGCTCCTACAGGGGTTATGCGTTAAGAACCTTTGCCTTTTTCGTTCGCCGGGTCGTAGACCTTGGTCAGGTCACCCCCGAGGCGGAAGGTCTTGAACGGCTGCATCTCGTGCTTTTTCTCGAGCACATCCGGCGAGCAGGTGTAGAGCGTGCAGAACGGTTCGAGCCAGGCGAATTTCGAGTCGACCTTGAGGTCGGTCATGTCCTGCTCCTTGCCGTTCTTGTTCTCGAATTCGTCCGGGTCTTTAACCCCGGCGAGCACTCGATCACCCAAACGTTTCAACGCGCCGTTGTTTTCCTGACGCAGATCCACACCGTTGACCTGAGCGAAACTGGCGATCATCGCCAGCGGCGGCAGGGCGTAGTTGTGATAGGCGAGGGCGCGTTGCTGGCGCTTGAGTTCGTTGGGCAAGAAGCCTTGGGCGTCGACCTGATTGGCGCCGACCTTGTATTCCTTCACGGCCCAGTCGAACAGGTCGCGGCGGTTGGTGGCGACGGACGTTGCCATCACCGACCACGCTGCCCAGTACGAGTGATTGTTGGTTTGTTCCAGCGGCAGGTTGTCCCAATCGCTGACCACCTGATCGGCCATTTTGCTGAACCAGGCTTCAATCAACTGCGACTCTTGCTGGTGGTTCGCCAACGGATGCGAGTCGGAGAATTTCAGGCGGATGTACGAAGACGCCATGCTGCCCAACGCCCATTTGCGCATCGATTTGCCGGTGTGGTTGAAGTCTTTGGACATCAACGCATCGGCCTTGGCCCAGGCGGTCAACCAGTTCAGTGTGCATTCGAGCTGTTCCGGGCGACCGTCACGCATGAACTGCATCACGCGCTTGCTGGTGCCGCGCTCGATCTTGGTGATGTCGGCGGTGGTGTCGCGGAAGGCTTTTTCCGATACCTCGTTCAGGGTCGAACGGGCCTTGTCGGAACCCTCGTATTTGCTGCGAAATTGCAGCGCGCCGGTATACGGCGTCGGCATCGCGTCACAGCCTTCTTTGCTGTCGCCGGTTTTGACTTTTTCAATCGGCGCGAAGTAACCCTGTGGCGGACGCAGCGGCGCGGCGGCCTGGGTGGCGCCGGCGAACATCGCCAGCGTCAGCAGGGAGGGCGCGAGTAGTTTTTTCAAAGTTCGGGTTTGCATGATTGCCTCATTGCCCGACCGAAGCAGTACGCTGCTCGGCACTCGGGAACACGTTGCGTTTGCAGATTTTCGCTTCGACTTTCTGCTGCGCGGCACCTGCTTCAGGACCCTGGATTTCGACGGCCAGCAGATTCTGCGAGGCCCAGTCTTCGTCCGTGCGCAACTCAAAGGCGAAACGCCCGTCGGTGTCGGAGGTTTCCGGTTTTTCGATCTTGATGTCCTCGTGGCGACCGTTCATGTACCAGAGGGTGGCTTGCAGGGTTTTCACCGACGGATCGGCGAAACGGATGTCGACCTGGTGACTGCTGTTTTGCAGGTTCAGGTTCTTGCTGTTGACCATCAATTCGTTCTTGCCCGGTTTCAACGTGGTGCTGCCGGACATCTGTGCATCCTTGCCTTCGCAACCGTTGTCCAGCAACGCCATCATCTGGCGGTAGATGGTTTCCTGGTCGAGGCGGTAGAGCGGCGAGAATTCCCAGATCAGAATCTTCGGCGGCTTGGTCTGGAACTCTTCGCTGCCCAGGTACTGCAGCATCGAACCTTCCAGGCCACCGCCGGGGAACGCCACGTTGAGGATGTCGGCGCCGATGGCCTCTTCGAGGAAACCGGCGAAGTTGTAGTTCTTGCCACTGTGGCTGGTGCCGACCAGGGTGATCTCCGGGTTGCCGGAGTCACTGAACAGATCGCCATCCGCTGCTTCGCCTTTTGGCTCGGTAGTGAATTGATCCATGTACTGGATCGCGTAGCTGGTGCCACAGAGTTGACCGGCCATGTTGTGCAACGTTCCGGTCTTGCCCATGCGACCCGACTTGTGGCTCTCGAATTCACGCTTGGGAATGCCGGCAAACTCAGGCAGTTGCTTGATTTTTTCGCCGACGATTTTTGCCGTGCGCTGGGCGCCATACGGCGTCCAGTGCTGGTCGCCACGGAAGTAGAAGTCGTGGGCGGGCAGGGTGTCGGGCAGCGACTCGTTGGTCAGCGGCGACAGGTCCGGCACCACGTAACCCATGGCGGCAAAGCGGCCGAGCATGGTCTTGTAGTTCCTCAGCGCCTTGTCGAAATCGAACCTGGCCTTGTCTTCCGGGTTGAGCTTGTTGCGGTTCACCAGGCCACGAGTGGGTTGGTAAACAATCACCAGCTCCACGCCTTTGCTCTTGAACGCATCGTGCAGTTCTTTCATGCGTTTGTAGCCGGCGGGGGTGGTGTCGAATTCGGTGCGCAAGTCTTCTTGCGTACGGAACAACCAGTCACCCTGAGCCTGCACCAGCGTGGTGAAGTTCTGCTGATAACGCGTGGTGTAGTTCTTCGCGTCGTGGGCTTCGGGGCACAGGTTGCAGCATGGTTCGGCGCTGAAGCTGGGTGCCTTGACTTCATCGGCACGAACGCCGCCGCTGGCCGCGAGAATGCCGGCGGTCAGGGCCGACAGGCTGAGTAATTTGATCAAGTGTGGGTGCATAAGATTATCCTCAGTCCCGCATTTCGGTCTGGCGTTCGACAGGGTCGATCAGCACGGCTTTCTGCTGGCGTACCAGCAGGTCGAGAATTTCATCCTGACGCTCGCCGAGAATCCCGCTGAAGCTGATGCCGCTGGATTTGGTCGGGGCAAGCATGGACACGCGGTACAGCTCGACGCTCAGCGGCGAGTCGATGGACAGCGGGCCACTGCCGTTGCCGGCCAGTTCGCCGCCGACAACGATCAGCGACACCTGGGCATCGAACGGGTCGAGCTTGATGTCCCGGTCGGTGTCGCTCAGGTCCTTGATGTGGCCGTAGACGCCGGTCAGGCCGTTGGCCATGGACAGGTTTTCGTACAGGCGAATGTTCACGCTGTTACGAATGCGGATGCCGTGGCGACGGTTGCTGATCACCTTGTTCGCCCACAGCAGGTTGTCGGCACTCTCGTAGAGGGTGATGCCGTCGGTGTGGTTCTTGTAGATCTCGTTGTAGGCAATGATGTTGTTGACGCTGTTTCGGTCGATCACCAGGCCCGACAACTTGTTGTCGTAGCTGCGGTTGTTGAAGATGAAGCTGTCGTTGACCTCACGGGAAATAATGATCCCGTGCTTCTTCTTGGTCCCGTAAACGGTGTTGTCGGCGATGATCAGGCCGTGCGAACGGTCATGCGGGTCGATGCCGTAGACGATGTTGTCTTTGTAGGTGTTGCCCTTGACCACGAAGTCGCGGGTTTCGTAGCAGTAGAAGCCGTACCACATGTCCGAGAACTCGGAACCGATGATCCAGCCGGTCGGTTCAGGACGCTTGAGCACCTTGGCCATGTTCGGCGTGTACTGGGAAATACTCACGCCATACGACTTACTGTTGGCGTAGCCGAAACTGGCCATCTTGCTGTTGGCGATGTAGGTCTGGGTGCCGCCCCAGGCCAGCAGGAACGGACGGAATTCCTTCGGCGACTTGAACGTCGCCGGGCCGTTGTCCTTCTCGCGCCAGCCAGTGATTTTGGTGTCGCGCACAAACAGCTGGCCGTCGTTGACCAGGAATGAACCGGCCTCTTGGGACAGGCGCAATTCCTGGGTCTGTTTGTCGATTTCGAGGATGCCTTTCTCACCGACCACAATCGGTAATTTCGCCAGGAACACACCCGGCGAGGTTTCGCTGAAGTACTGCTTGGGCAGCTTCTTCGCCAGGTCCTTGAGGTTCATGTAGCCGTCGTCGATGAAGATCGCCTGCGGGATGCCGTGCTGACGCACCACCCATTCGGCCATCTTGTTGTCGCCGCCGATGAAGTCCTTCAGCGCGTTCTCTTGCATCATCCGACGCACACTGATTTTGCCGGCCTTGGTGCGCACGATTTTCGCGGCGATGGCGTCGGCGGTGTAGCCGGCGGTGTCCGGCAGTGTCGGCTTTTCCAGTTCCAGCGGCGCGGTCGGGGCGCTGCTGACGGTGTAGGTCTTGGCCTGTTGCAGTTCCTTGGCCATGGTCACCGGCTTGGTCGGTTCCACGTTGGCGAAGGCGGCCGAGCTTGCCAGCAGCATAGCGCCGGCCAGCAAGGTCAACGAGCCTCTCTTCGGACTGTTCATGTCAGGAACTCCCTTAGCGGTTCGCATCAGAAGCGCCAGATCACGTCGATGAACGCGCGGTGCATGTACGAGTCGACTTCTTTGCCGTAGGCATCGCCCGGCTTGAACACGCCGCCACGCAAGCGCACCAGGGCCGACGGTTCGTCGATCGACTGGCTCAGCGCGGCAGGCAACAGGCCTTGCTTGAAGTACTTGGTGACCACAAGGTCCATTTCCTGGCCGAGGTCTTTGTTGCCATCTTCCAGCGGCAGGGACGTGCTGGAGAGAATCGCGCCGGTTGGGTCGGTGTCGTTCTCGACGGCGTTGATGCCGTTGCTGCCCACCGGCTTGTTGCCGTCGACGCGCCAGAACTTGTGGTAGATCACGCTGGCGTCGTACTCGTCGTTGAGCATCCACGAACCGAACAACGTAGCGGTCTGCATGTTGTTCATTTCGCCACGGAACGCTTCGCCGAAACGGTGAACCCGCGAGCGCGTACCGGTGTAGTTCGAGCGGTTGCTTTCCAGGCCGTTCTGTTCGTAATCGGCACTGGCGCGGGCATAGGCTGCACCCACTTGCCATTGCGGATCGAGGCGCAGGCGCACGCCGATATCGGTGGCCCAGCCGTTGAGGTCTTCACCGCGCTTGGCTTCGGTCGGGCGGGAGCCGTCGGCGTTGAGCTGATTCACCGTGTCGGTGTCGCCGCTCATGCCGGTGACGCTGCCCCAGTAATTGACGGTGTTGGTGTTGCGGTAGTTGTAGGCGTCGCTGTCAGCGGTGAGGCCGAGCCAGCTGATGTCGCCGTTCTGTTTCTTGTCCAGCGAGTCGCCGGGCACGCCCGGTTCCGGGTAGTCGAGCTTGCCGTCGTCGTGGGTGTGATGACCGCGAATGCCGACCCAGTTGCCCGGTGTCCACTGATACGCCGCGTCGGCGTAGAGGTGCAGGCGATCCTTGTCTTTCGGCGCCAACTCTTTGAGGTCGGTGCGGTATTCGCTGAAGCGTTCGGCGACGCCGACGTTGGCGCGCAACAGCGTGGTGTCGAAGGTCCAGTTCAGGGCTTCGATGTTGGTGTCGCGCCATTGGCCGTCGTCGTTGCGCAGGCGTTGACGACCGAGTTTCAACTGCTCGCCAGGATACGGCGTCAGGCCGCTGTAGCCGACCCAGAATTCACGCATCGCCAGGTAGTTTTTCTTGGTCTTGCGATCACCGTTGTCGGTGGTCTGGGTGCCGTCGCTGTCGGACTGCTGCAAGGTGTCGGTTTCGATTATGTCGGTGGACGTCACGGCCTGACCCATGGCGTAGGCGCTCCACGCGCCGCTTTCACCGTAGACCCAGGGACGCAGGTCGAGACCGACGCCATTGACGTCGCCGCCGCTGGCAGTGCCGAGGTCACGGTCGTCTTCGGACTGGCCGGTGATTTTTACGTCCAGACCGAAATTCTTGGTTTCGGTGATTGCCGCCAGGGTCGGGCAAGACCAGATCAGCGCAAACGTCAGGCCGATACCGGCCTTCATGAATGGATTCAACTTCATAGGGATTCCTCGCCGTCTTCTTCTTGCAGGGCATGCAGTTCCAGCGTGTTCTGGCTCAAGGCACCACGAACGGCCTGTTCTTGTTTCAACAGGCGTTGGGCCTCGGCCAGCTGGGCAGGCGGCAGTTGGGCTTCGAGAGTTTGCGCAAGCTCGGTGGCCTGCGGGGTGTTCTGGGCCTTGGCCAATTGGCTGAAGACATAAGCGTTAAGCGGGTCGGGCTTGGTGCCCTTGCCTTGGGAAAACAGCTGGGCGATGGCGAAGTCGGCGCTGTTCTGACCGTTGCGCGCAGCGGTCAGCAAGTGATCCAGTGCCTTCTGCGAATAGACCTTGCCCAGGTAACCACGACGGTAGATCTGGCCGAGGTAGTAATCGGCGGCGACTTCCTTGCCGACGGCTTTCTGGAAATGTGCTTCGGCGACTTTCGCGTCGGCCGGCACCCATTTGCCTTCGTAGTAGAGCTTGCCGAGCAACAGTTCGGCGCGCGGCTGGTCAGCGGCGCGGCCGTTGTCCAGGTACTTCATCATCGTGTCGACGTCGCCGAGTTCCGGGAAGTCGTAGAGCAATTGCGCCAGGCTGACCCACGAAGCGGGGTAGGCGGGGGCGATGTCTTCGAGCAGCGCCTGAGCGGTTTTTTCGTCGGTCTTGCCCAGGCTTGCATCACCGAGCACACGAGCGACGCTGTCCACGCGCTGAGCGGAAACGGTGCCACGGGTATGTGCCGCTTGCATCTGCTTGATCAGCTCGGCTTGCTGTTCCGGTTTGCCTTGTTTCTGGTAAACAGTGGCCAGCTCGACGTAGCAAATGTCGGTGGTGTTCAACGCCGCTTTGCAGATCGTTGCGACTTCGTCCAGGTGCTGGTCGTAAGTGCCTTGGGTGCGATAGAGCAGCACCTGGGCCAGGCCGGCTTCCGGTTTGCCTTCGGCGCGCCATTGGCTGATCTGCTGTTGCGCGTTGACGTTGGGGAAACTGTGCGGGTATCGCAGGTACAGCATCGCCAGCGGGATCAGCGTGTTGCCTTCGCCATTGGCCGAAGCCTTTTTCAGCAGGGCTTCAGCTTCGTGCTGTTCGGCTTCGGTGGAGCCGGGCTTGGCCACCAGCAAGCGACCCAGGCGAGCCTGCGCTCGCGGCGAAACGTCGGCCGCCGCGCGGTAAGTCGCCTCGGCCTGCTTGAGCTGCGCCGGGTCGCGGCTGTCGACCTGGATATCGGCGAGGCCTACTTGGGCCTCGCTGTAGCCCAGGTCGGCGAGTTGCTTGTAGTTCTGCTGAGCCAGCGCGGTGTCGCCGCGCTTGAGCGCTTCATTGGCCAGACGCTGGTCGGGCAGACCGGCGCAACCGGCGAGGCTGACTGCCAATGCCAAGGCACACACTGTTCCAATGTGGGAGCCAGCCTGCTGGCGATTCAGGCAGCGCGGTGCATCAGTTGAACCGCGTTGATCCCATCGCGAGCAGGCTCGCTCCCACAGGGTCTGCGGTGTGTTCAAGGTAGGAGTCGTCACAGGCATGTCCTCGACTTAAAGACCGGAAGCCATGGCTTTATCGATCAGCCAGTTCAGGTTCGGGCCACGGTCGCTGTTCACTTCAACCGGGCGACCGGCGAACTTGCTGTCCAGCGGTTCGTCCGGCTGGATCAGCACGCGGATGTCGGACGACAGGTCGGCGCTTTTCAGGCTGGTGCTGCTGACGATCTTGCCGGTGCGGGTCTTGTCTTCGCCGGCAATCTGGAAGTTGACGTTGGTACCTGGGCGCACGTCGCTGAACTGGCGATAGGAGAAGCGCGCTTCAACGTTGGCTTCGCTGTTACGCGGCACCAGTTGGAAGATCACGTCGCCCTTGCTGGCGTACTGACCGTCGGCGACCAGTTGCTGGGCCACGGTGCAATCGCACGGCGAGGTCAGGGTGCCGGTCATTTGCTTGCCGAACAGTTCTTCAACCTTGGCCGGTTGCAGTTGATTGTCGTCAAGGTGGCCCTTGAGCACGTCGAGCATGCTGGTGCTGAACGTTGCCAGTGGCGCGCCTTTGGCGGCAACGCCGTCGGCCTTGATCAGGCTTTGCACGGTGCCGTCACGCGGCATGGTGATGCTCATGCCCGGCACACTGACCAGACCGGCCTGTGCGTGGCTGACGAAGTACATGCCGTACACCGATTTGAAAATGAAGCCGAACGCCGCCAGGCCGACGAGGAAAATCCCCAGGCTGAAGGTCACGGCACGCAGGCGACCGAACGCGGTCATGCCGTGGCCGCCATCCTTGACCTTGCGCGCCTTGGTGAAGTTGTCGCGCTGCAGGGTCGCCAGCACTTCACCCATGCTGACGATGTCGCCGGCCAGGTGCGAAGTGATCAGGTGGCGCAGGGTCGAGATGTCTTGCGGTTCCAGGTTCTGGAACTGGCAACCGGCACGGCCGGTCTGGCGGTCGAAGGAGCGCACTTGCATCTCTACGTCCATGGCCAGGCCGAGGTTATCGATGACGAACTGCAGGCGAGCCTTGTGCACATCGCCGACCTTCAGCGGCAGCTGACCGGCGTTGAACGCCAGGCCGCCGGCGGAGAGGTCGAGGACCCGGGCTTCAACCGGCGTGCGGTCCGGACCGAAGAAACGCAGCTTGGCCGGAATTTTCACTCGGGCGTGTTGGCGCTGGGCTTCGGATTCATGCACTACATTGGCGTTGACGGCGGTATTCATAGGGGCGATTTCCTGGTTAATTCAATAAGGGGGCGGTCAGACCATCATCAGCAGCACGGCGACAAAAATGCTGCCGGCGGAGAAGGTCATGGTCCGAGACGACCAGGTGTTGAACCAACGTTGAAAGCTGGCGAGATCACGGGTCAGGGAAGTGGGCTGGCGAGTCCAGGACTGTTGGTCGAGGCGGAAGAACACGTAGATTTTCACCAGCGCGCCGACGATCTGGTTGTAATAGAGAATCGCCGGGTAAGCCGGGCCGATCCGGTGACCGGAGCAGGACAGCAGCAGGGTCAGGATCAGGCGGGTGATGCCGATCCACAGCAGGTAAACGAGGATGAACGCGGTGCCGTACTTGAACGACGCGATGAGCGCGACGGTCAGGCCCAGCAAGGACGTCCACATCGAAACACGCTGATCGAACAGCACCACCGAGGTGAACAGGCCGAGGCGCTTCATCCCCAGGCCCAGGGCACGGGAGTTCTGGCGCAGGTTGTTGCCGTACCAGCGGAACATCAGTTTGCGGCTGGCCTTGATGAAGCTTTTTTCCGGCGGGTGTTCCACGGTGTGGATCGCCGCGTCGGGCACGTAGAACGTGTCGTAGCCCAGGCGCATCAGGCTGAACCAGCTCGACTTGTCGTCACCGGTGAGGAACTTGAAGCGGCCCAGGCGCCAGTGTTGCAGCGAGTCGCTTTCCACATCGGCGATGAAGTCCGGGTTGGTGACCACGGTGGCGCGGAACACCGACATGCGGCCGGTCATGGTCAGCACGCGCTTGGACAAGGCCATCGAGCACATGTTGATGTGGCGCTGGGCGAAACGCAGTTTGTGCCACTCGCTCATGATGTAGCCGCCGCGCACTTCGCAGAATTCGTTGGTGGTCAGGCCGCCGATATTGCCGAACAGCTGGAACCACGGCACGGTCTTGAGCACGACGCCTTCGGCGAGCACGGTGTCGCCATCGATCACGGCCACCACGGCGCGGTCGTCCGGCAGGTGACGGGAGATGGCGCGGAAACCGTAGGCCAGGCCATCACGCTTGCCGGTGCCGGGAATGCGCACGAAGTCGAGCTTGACGCGCTCCGGTGGATTCATCTTGGTCCACAGGCTTTTCACCAGCTTCTCATCGGACATTTCCACGATGGAGCAGACCATGGTGGTCGGCAGGCCGCAGTCGATCGCTTCACGGATCACCGAGGCGTAGACCTGGGCGGTGGTCAGCGCGTCGATACGGAAACTGGTGACCATCAAAAACACATGGGACGGGTCTGCCGCTTTACCCAGCTTGCGCACTTTGCGCCGCAGGTGCGGGTAGACCACGTACAGAAACAGCATGCCGCGCAGAAAGTGCGTGGCACCCATCGAGTAGCGCCAGATACCGACGATACCGATCAGGAAAATGAAGTCCTTCGACTCGGAGTCGAACGTGGACACAGGCAACGCCATGGCGATGCCCATCAAAATACTTAAGTAAAACAGCCAACCGGCGGCCTGAAGTAGGCCGTGCTTTAGCCTGTGCATAATCTGCATCCGTCTCGATCTCGGGCGAGGCCCGAATGGGTTAAGGCAGGCGTAAAAACTGTAGGAGCGAGGCTTGCCCGCGAAGGCTGCCTGCCTGACACACCGGGGCGCCTGGTTCGCCGGCAAGCCTGGCTCCTACAGAGCGCGGCGTGTTACCAGCAGATGCCTTCGGTGCGGCCACTCACGCTGGTGGCTTTCGACATGAAGCCGACCAGGTCGATCACTTGCTTGCCGTGCGGAGCGTTCTGCGCCAGGGCGCGGAATTTCTCGTCACGGTTGCCGAGGATGATCACGTCGGAGTTGTTGATCACTTCGTCGAAGTCGGAGTTGAGCAAGGACGAGACGTGAGGAATCTTCGACTCGATGTAGTCCTTGTTCGCACCGTGAACGCGGGCGTATTCGACGTTGGCGTCGTAGATGCTCAGGTCGTAGCCTTTGCCGATCAGCATTTCTGCCAGATCAACCAGCGGGCTTTCGCGCAGGTCGTCGGTGCCGGCCTTGAAGCTCAGGCCCAGCAGGGCGACTTTGCGTTTGTCGTGGCTGGAAACGATGTCGAAGGCGTTCTGCACCTGGGATTCGTTGCTGCGCATCAGCGAGTTCAGCAGCGGCGATTCCACGTCCAGGGCGCCGGCGCGGTAGGTCAGGGCGCGCACGTCCTTGGGCAGGCACGAACCGCCGAAGGCGAAACCAGGGCGCATGTAGTACTGGGACAGGTTCAGTGTCTTGTCCTGGCAGACCACTTCCATCACTTCACGACCATCGACGCCGCACGCCTTGGCGATGTTGCCGATCTCGTTGGCGAAGGTCACCTTGGTGGCGTGCCACACGTTGCAGGTGTACTTGATCATCTCGGCAACGGCGATGTCCTTGCGGATGATCGGCGCGTCGAGTTCTTCGTACAGCGATTGCAGAACGTCGCCGGACGCCTTGTCGAATTCGCCGATGACGGTCATCGGTGGCAGGTCGTAGTCGGCGATCGCGGTGCTTTCGCGCAGGAACTCAGGGTTCACCGCCACACCGAAATCAACACCGGCTTTCTTGCCGGAGCAGTCTTCGAGAATCGGGATGACAACGTTTGCGACAGTGCCCGGCAAAACGGTGCTGCGAACCACGATGGTGTGGCGGGTGGTCTTGTCACGCAGGACAAAACCGATCTCGCGGCACACGGCTTCGATGTAGTTCAGTTCCAGGTCGCCGTTCTTCTTGCTCGGCGTGCCGACGCAGATCATCGACAGGTCGGTGTCGCGAATCGCTTCCGCGAAGTTGGTCGTACCGCGCAGTCGACCGGTCTCGATACCCTTGGCCAGCAGTTCGCCCAAGCCCGGTTCAACAATCGGTGATTTACCGGCGTTGATCATATCGATCTTGTCTTTGGCGACATCGACGCCAACGACGTCATGGCCCCGTGCAGACAGGCAACCGGCACATACTGCACCGACGTAACCCAAACCAAATATGCTGATGCGCATCGCATTTACCTCTCGTTAACAAGACTGTGTTCAACAAGCCATTACATGGCCGGAATTAAGTGTGTTCAGCAGTTGTAGTGCGCTCGGAAGTGCGGCAGTCAGGCGCCACAATGCCGTGTACAGGCATACTAAGTTCCGAGTGTCTAAATAAGTGCACTCAAGGTGTGCGTAACCAGGCCTTATTATTATGACTTGCCCTGTTATGCAGCCGAGTCCTCTGGTCGAGGTCCTTCGTGCAAAGGTCTTGCGCGCTCAATGCCAGGCCGAAAGCCCGTAAATCAAGCGGTTTGGTGCTCAGGTGAGCACGTTTATAGGGGCGCTGCCTTGGCCGTGTAGGGGATAGTAGTGATGCGTTATCTCCTTTCCTTCAGATGTTGCCCAAATCAGGGATTATGTAGCCGAAGTTATTGTGACAACTTCGCTACGTGAATCTCTTCTCTGCGTAAGTTATCTCGTACATGTTCAGAGATAATGGTTACCGGTGGTATGAGCTACGCATTTGGACATAGTTCCAGTCCACCCATCGCGAATTCTGAAATTTCTTGAAATATTGAAAAAGATGGCACTGCTTTCATATTGATAGCAACGGCTGTTTCACCCTTGATACATAGGGTCGTCGTTGGATTAGATAGTTTTATGCCACTACTGATAATTTTTTTTAGTGCCACTACTGAAAAAAATCACGAAAGTCGAGTGAAACTAAAGTTAGGATTTTGATTGCTTGAAAAATGGCGCCAAATAACTGGCGGAAAAGGCGGGGGATTGTTTGGAGATTTGAAGGCGGTGCACGACGCTTTTGCGGTCGTGCACCGACCGGGTGCATTTACTCGGGGGCGTGATCGCGCAGGAACACCAGGTTGTCCGGTTTAGACTGCTCGGCACTGTACCGATAGCCCTGAACGTCAAACTGCTTGAGTGCGGCGGGGTCGTTGATGCGTTCTTCGATGACGAAGCGGCTCATCATGCCCCGGGCCTTTTTCGCGTAGAAGCTGATGATCTTGTACTGACCGTTTTTCAGGTCCTTGAACTCGGTATTGATGATGCGGGCATTCAGGGCGCTGCGTTTGACCGCCGAGAAATACTCGTTGGACGCCAGGTTCAGCAGCACATCATCGCCCTGATCGGCCAGGGCTTCGTTCAACCATTCGCTGATGCGCGTGCCCCAGAAGGCATACAGGTCCTTGCCACGGGCGTTGGGCAATTTGGTGCCCATTTCCAGACGGTACGGCTGCATCAGGTCCAGTGGACGCAACAGGCCATACAGGCCGGACAGCATGCGCAGATGCTGCTGGGCGTAATCGAAATCGGCTTCGCTGAAGGTTTGCGCGTTGAGACCGGTATAAACGTCACCCTTGAACGCCAGCAGGGCCTGTTTGGCGTTTTCAGGCGTGAACGCCGGCGTCCAGCTGCCGAAACGCGCGGCGTTGAGCCCGCCGATCTTGTCGGAGACATGCATCAGCTCGCTGATCTGCGCCGGCGTCAGGTCGCGCAATTGCAGGATCAGCTCCTGGGAATGGTCGAGGTATTGCGGCTGGGTGAAACGTTGGGTGGCCGGCGGTGTTTCGTAATCGAGGGTCTTGGCGGGGGAAATCACCATCAGCATGAAGTCGTCTCCTTTAATCGTGGGGCGATTCTAGGGGGTTGTCCGTGTTGACTCCAGCTATCAAGTCCATAGGTGATCGACGGCTTTGCGCAATCCCCTGTAGGAGCGAGGCTTGCCCGCGAAAGCGGTGTATCAGTTACCGATGATGCCGACTGACACACCGCCTTCGCGGGCAAGCCTCGCTCCTACAGGTGTTTGGCGGCGCTGCGGGAATAGGGGCCGGATCAGCTATAGTGCCGCGCGGGTTTTGTTCTGGAGACATCCCATTGCGTATCGTTTTTCTTTTTTCGGCGTGGCTGTTGAGTTTCGGTGCCCTGGCGGCGCCGGGCGATGTGGCGACGCTCGATCGCAGCACCTGGCCTGAACAGCTCAGCAACCCGACGCTGTTCGATGTCGCCTCGCGGGCAGAGATACTGATGTTCGCGCGCGTGCTGCTGGCCAGCGAGTCGCTGGATGATGCGAGCCTGGCCCAACGCCTGGGCCTGCGCACGATCAATCCGGATTCGGTCAACCATCTGCGCCAGCGCATGTGGCAACGACTGCTGACCAACTACAACTTCGCCCAGCAGAGCTGCGATCAGGACGCTTCCTGGTGTTATCTGGTGGAGGACATGGCCACCTTGCGCCAGCAAGCCGCCAAGTTTCAGGTCAGCGCCGACAGCTACTACATCAAATGGTCCGAGCCGAGCCGGCTGTTCCATGCGCAGTACCTCGACGAGCAATTGCGCAAGGCTGCGCTGTTTCCGCAAACCAGCAGCGAAATCGATCGTTTTGGCGACTACGAGCGCAACGGCGAGCAAATGCATGACCGACTGTTCCTGTTGACCTTCGACAGCGCCGCCAATGCCGCGCCGGACAACACGGCATGGGTCACCGAGTACCTGCGCAAGGCCAACATGACGGGCACGTTTTTCGTCCTTGGCAAGGACATTCAGGCGCGTCTGAGCGATCGTTCCGTCGCCAACCTGCAGGCCACTTACTCGGCGCAGTGCATCGGCGTGCAAGGCTGGGAGTTCCGCTCCCACAGCTATTGGCAGGACTGGCAGGACTCGGTGCGGCGCAGCGCCGAACTGGTCAAAAGCAAATTGCCGGAGAACTACGTGCCGCTGTTTCGTCCGCCCGATGGTCAGCGCCGTTCAGACGCGCAAGGCTTCTTCAGATCCCAGGGCCTGCAAGTGGCGCTGTGGGACATCGATGCCCAGGACGGCGCCGGCAAACTCAAGGCCAGTCAGAGCGCGCAGCGCGTGTTGACCCTGATGCTGTTGTGGCGGCATGGGGTGATCAATTTCAACATTAAACAGGATGGCGTGAAAACGGCGATGCCCTGGCTTGTGACGCAAACGGCGCTCAGCGGGATCGGTTGGGAAGATTGTCAGGATGCGTTTCGCTGAAAGCGGGAAAGCCCGTAAATATTGGGGCTAAGGCGATTTTGGAGGGAAATTCAGTGCAGGCGGACTTCCGACTTTAACGGCACATTGCCTGCAGGCCAAGGGCTATTCGTCACTCTGAAAAATAAACTTCAAAAAAGCGTCAAAGTGCTTTTTTCTGTCACATGTTTTGGAGTATTACGAAGACAGACCGCCGAAACCTGCAACACAGGTGGCGTCTCCCAAGACCCAGCTATGGATGCAGTTCACTTGAGTCCCCGCAGGTGAATTCGGCAGTCACTTCGAGGCGCAGCACCGCCAAGGTATTGCGTCGAATGGCTCCCACAAAGGTGACCGAGTATGGATGATCACGGACGTAGTTCTTCCTCCAACCAGCCAATCCTTTATGTACTCGATACCAACGTATTGATTCACGATCCAAATGCCCTGCTGAACTTCGAAGAACACCACGTCGCGATTCCGATGACCGTGCTTGAGGAGCTGGACAAGCTCAAGAGCGGGCATCACAGCGTGGCTGCGGAATGCCGTCAGGCGATTCGCCTGATCGACAAGACCCTGGGCGAAGCCAGCCCTGAAGACGTTGAGCTGGGGGTACCGATCCAGCGTGGCAAAAGTGGGCCCAAGGGTTTGCTGTCAATTCTGATGAGCAAACGTGCCGAACCGAACATCATTCTTCCCGAGCACCTGAACGACAACATCATCATCAACCAGTTGATCGACCTGCACGCGCGCGCGCCAAAGCTGCCCGTGGTGTTGGTCACCAAAGACATCAACATGCGCCTCAAGGCCCGTGCCTGCGGGATCGCGGCCGAGGACTACAGCACTGACCAACTGGTTGACGACGTTTCGCTGTTGCCCAACGGTTATCACAACATGGACGGCTCCTTCTGGGATCGCGTGAGTAATGTCGAAACCCGCCAGGACCACGGCCGCACCTGGCACCAGGTGAAGCTGACCGACAACCTGCCGGCCGTTCACATCAACGAGTTCATCATTGACGAGCAGGGCTTTGTCGGCTGGATCAAGGAGATCGACGAAGACAAGCTGCTGATTCTCGACCTGCATCAGGAACCCTTGTTGCACCAGGAAGCCTGGGGCCTGAAACCGCGTGACATCTATCAGAGCCTGGCGCTGTACGCCTTGCTTGATCCGGATATTCACCTGGTCAACCTGTCGGGTGCGGCCGGTTCCGGCAAAACCATCCTGGCACTGGCGGCGGCAATCGAGCAGACCATGGTCAGCAAGCGCTATCGCCGGATCATCGCGACGCGCAGCGTTCAGGGCCTGGACCAGGAGATCGGTTTCCTGCCCGGCACCGAAGCGGAAAAAATGGAGCCGTGGCTGGGCGCCATCACCGACAACCTCGAAGCCTTGCACATGGATGACGAAAACACCCATGGCAGCGTCGATTACATCCTCAGCAAAGTGCCGTTGCAGTTCAAATCCCTCAACTACATCCGGGGTCGCAGCTTCCAGCAGAGCCTGATTTTGATCGACGAATGCCAGAACCTCACGCCGCACCAGATGAAAACCATCATCACCCGTGCCGGCGCCGGTTCCAAAGTGGTGTGCCTGGGCAACCTGGCGCAGATCGACACCCCTTACCTGTCCGCGACCAGCTCCGGGCTGACCTACCTGACTGAACGTTTCAAGGATTTCCCCAACGGTGTGCACATCACCCTGCAAGGGGTGCCTCGTTCGATTCTGGCCGAATACGCGGAATCGCATCTGTAACCCTTCACCCAAACCGGGCGGCCCTCGCGGGTCGCCCGGTTTTTTTATGCCCAACACAAATCCCCCCTGTAGGAGCGAGCCTGCTCGCGATGGTGTGTCAGTCGACACCGGGGCGACTGACACAC
>NZ_JAGYFZ010000063.1:0-35728 GCF_019946675.1 Pseudomonas sp. BF-B-15 | reverse complement strand
TGTAGGAGCGAGGCTTGCCCGCGAAGGCGTTGTGTCAGTCGGCATCAATGTTGAATGGCACGACGCCTTCGCGGGCAAGCCTCGCTCCTACAGGGGGAGGCGGTCAGCTGTTAATCGAGCAGCGAAATCGCGGTCGGCGCATCGTTGCCGACCAGCGCCAGGTCTTCGAATTCGTTGACGGCGTTGATCTCGGTGCCCATGGAAATGTTGGTCACGCGCTCCAGAATAATCTCGACGATCACCGGCACCTTGAACTCCTCGATCAGCTCCTGGGCCCTGCGCAGGGCAGGCTGGATCTGAGCCGGTTCGAACACACGCAGCGCCTTGCAACCGAGGCCTTCGGCAACCGCGACGTGATCGACACCGTAACCGTTGAGTTCCGGAGCGTTCAGGTTATCGAAGGACAGCTGCACGCAGTAGTCCATGTCGAAACCGCGCTGGGCCTGACGAATCAGCCCCAGGTACGAATTGTTTACCACAACGTGGATGTACGGCAGCTTGAACTGCGCGCCCACCGCCAATTCTTCGATCATGAACTGGAAATCATAGTCGCCCGACAGCGCCACAACCTTGCGGTTCGGATCGGCCTTGACCACGCCCAGTGCAGCCGGAATGGTCCAGCCCAGCGGGCCGGCCTGACCGCAGTTGATCCAGTGACGCGGCTTGTAGACGTGCAGGAACTGCGCACCGGCAATCTGCGACAGACCGATGGTGCTGACGTAGCAGGTGTCTTTGCCGAACACCTGGTTCATCTCTTCGTAAACGCGCTGCGGTTTGACCGGCACGTTGTCGAAGTGCGTCTTGCGTTGCAGGCTGGCTTTGCGCTGCTGGCAGTCTTGCAGCCAGGCGCTGCGGTTTTTCAGCTTGCCGGCGGCTTGCCATTCGCGAGCGACTTCGATGAACACGGTCAGCGCGGCAGCGGCGTCGGAGACGATGCCCAGGTCCGGGTTGAACACGCGGCCGATTTGCGTCGGCTCGATGTCAACGTGAATGAACTTGCGGCCTTCGGTGTACACGTCGATCGAGCCGGTGTGGCGGTTGGCCCAACGGTTGCCGACGCCCAGTACCACGTCGGACTTCAGCAGGGTGGCGTTGCCGTAACGGTGCGAAGTCTGCAAACCCACCATGCCGACCATCAGCGGGTGATCGTCCGGAATCGTGCCCCAGCCCATCAGGGTCGGGATCACCGGAATGCCGGTCAGCTCGGCGAACTCCACCAGCAACTCGCTGGCGTCGGCATTGATGATGCCGCCACCGGCGACCAGCAATGGACGCTCGGCCTGATCGAGCATGGCCAGGGCCTTCTCGATTTGCACGCGGTTAGCGGTTGGCTTGGCCAGTGGCAGCGGTTCGTAGGCGTCGATGTCGAATTCGATTTCGGCCATCTGCACGTCGAACGGCAGGTCGATCAGCACTGGGCCTGGACGGCCGGAGCGCATTTCGTAGAAGGCTTTCTGGAACGCATACGGCACCTGGCCCGGTTCCATGACAGTGGTCGCCCACTTGGTCACTGGCTTGACGATGGTGGTGATGTCGACAGCCTGGAAGTCTTCCTTGTGCATACGGGCGCGGGGTGCTTGCCCGGTGATGCACAGAATCGGGATCGAGTCGGCCGAGGCGCTGTAGAGCCCGGTGACCATGTCAGTACCGGCCGGGCCGGAAGTGCCGATGCACACGCCGATGTTGCCGGCCTTGGTGCGGGTGTAGCCCTCGGCCATGTGCGACGCGCCTTCAACGTGTCGAGCGAGGACGTGATCGATGCCGCCGACCTTTTGCAGGGCGGAGTACAACGGGTTGATGGCGGCACCGGGGATGCCAAAAGCGGTATCAACCCCTTCGCGGCGCATCACCAGAACGGCGGCTTCGATTGCTCTCATTTTGCTCATGGTTTTGTGCCTCTTACGTTTTGTAATTGTATACAAGTGGCTTTGCGCAGAGTGTATTCACGGCGGACGGCGCAGGTCAATCCATTTTCTCAAGCGACTGTTTCATTCGTCGGAAGCCTGTTCTGCTGTGGCTTTTCGTCGCATGTGGCGCTTTTCGATAATTATTGTATACAAAAAAATAACTCATTGTGTTCTATTTGTTGCATCGGACTGCGGTGCAAGCGCGCAGTCCTTCCGCTTTCCCTATAACAAAATGAGGACGGCACCATGAGCGCTTTAACCTTGAAAGTGGCAGTCAACCTGACCAGTCAGGCCATCTCCGCCGCGCGTGCAATCAACGCGGCCCCTTTGACCATCGCCGTGCTGGATGCCGGCGGGCATCTGGTTTCCCTGCAACGTGAAGACGGCGCCAGCCTGCTGCGCCCGCAGATCGCCATCGGCAAAGCCTGGGGCGCCATTGCGCTGGGCAAAGGCTCACGCCTGCTGGCGCTGGACGCCCAGCAGCGCCCGGCGTTTATCGCTGCGTTGAACAGCCTGGGGCAGGGCAGCGTGGTGCCGGCACCGGGCGGTGTGTTGATTCGGGATCAGGACGGGAATGTGCTGGGAGCTGTGGGCATCAGCGGGGATTTGTCGGATGTTGATGAGCAGTGTGCGATCAATGCGATCGAGGCGTTGGGGTTGAAGGCGGATGCGGGGGTAGCAGCTTGAATCATGGGTGACTGATCCACCGCTATCGCCAGCAGGCTGGCTCCCACAGGGAACATCTGAGTGTCAGAGATCAACTGTGGGAGCCAGCCTGCTGGCGATGACAAACCGTCAGACACATCCATCTAAATGTCTGCCCCACCCTTGGGTAACATCAGAACTAGCCTTCTTCATGAATTAATCATGCAAGGGGCAAAGGAATGCCTGATCTACCCGCTTCAAATCGTCTGCGCATTGGCCGTTATACCGAGTCAAACCGGATTTATCTGTTGACCACCAATACACTCGCCAGAAAACCTGTTTTCAAGAATTTCATCTTGGGCAGATTGGTCGTCGCACAGTTTCGCGCCGCGCACGACCAAGGCTGCGTTAATTCATTGGCCTGGGTCATCATGCCCGATCATTTCCATTGGCTGGTCGAGTTACAGCAGGGATCGTTGGGTGACCTGATGCAAAAGACTAAATCACTGAGCACCAAGGCGGTGAATCAGTTCACTGGCCGCAAGATCACCCTCTGGCAGAAAGGCTTTCACGACCGGGCTCTGCGGCGGGAAGAGGATTTGGAAAAGGTGGCGCGGTATGTCGTGGCCAACCCGTTGCGGGCTGGACTGGTGGAAAAGCTTGGCGACTATTCTCTGTGGGATGCCATTTGGCTTTGAGCTGAAACCGAGTCGTCTTCATCGCTAGCAGGCTAGCTCCCACACTGGCGCTATGACGTTCACAAATCCCCTGTGGGAGCTAGCCTGCTAGCGATAAAGTCACCGCAATCTTAATGATCCGGTTCACACCCCTTCAGCACCAACCGGATAATCGTCTGTGCCGCCGCTTCATAATCCTCTTCATCCAGCTTGGCCTTGCCGGTGATGGCTGTAATCTGCCAGTCAAAGTCGGCATAGGTCTGGGTCGCGGCCCAGATGCTGAACATCAGGTGGTTGGGGTCGATGGGGGCGATCTGGCCGCGGTCGATCCAGGTCTGGATGCAGTCGATGTTGTGTTTCGCCTGGCTGTTCAGTTGTTCGACCAGGTCGGCGCTCAGGTGCGGGGCGCCGTGCATGATTTCGCTGGCGAATACCTTGGAGGCGAAGGGCAAATCGCGGGAGATGCGGATCTTCGAGCGAATGTAGCCGCTCAGCACTTCGCTGGGCACGCCGTCGGCGTTGAACGGCGTCGAGGCCTGCAGAATCGGCTCGATGATGCTTTCCAGAACCTCGCGGTAGAGGTTTTCCTTGGATTTGAAGTAGTAATAGACGTTGGGCTTGGGCAATCCCGCCTTGGCTGCGATGTCACTGGTTTTGGTCGCAGCGAAGCCCTTGTCGGCAAATTCTTCACTGGCGGCACGCAGGATCAGTTCTTTGTTGCGCTCGCGGATAGTGCTCATAAACCAGGTGGTTCCTTGCCTGTTCTGGCGGTTGCGCATGGTAGCACCGGCCTCGCGCGGCGCTCAAGAATGCCCCATGTGGCGCTCGGCCGCGCTATGCTGCGCAGCATTCATTCCAGAAGGACACCTGATTCATGGCAGGAAGCAGTTTACTGTTGCTGATCGACGACATTGCCGCGGTACTCGACGATGTGGCGTTGATGACCAAAATGGCCGCCAAGAAAACCGCCGGCGTGCTCGGTGACGATCTGGCGCTCAATGCCCAGCAGGTCAGCGGTGTACGTGCCGAACGGGAAATCCCGGTCGTTTGGGCCGTGGCGAAGGGCTCGTTTCTCAACAAACTGATTCTGGTGCCGTCAGCGCTGGCGATCAGTGCATTCATTCCGTGGCTGGTCACGCCGTTGCTGATGGTCGGCGGCGCCTACCTGTGCTTCGAAGGTTTCGAAAAACTCGCGCACAAATTCCTGCACAGCAAGGCTGAGGACCAGGCCGAGCATGCGGAGCTTGTCGAGGCTGTGGCCGACCCGGCGGTGGATCTGGTGGCGTTCGAAAAGGACAAGATCAAGGGCGCCATCCGTACCGACTTCATTCTTTCGGCGGAAATCATCGCCATCACCCTCGGCACCGTGGCCGATGCGTCGCTGACCCAGCAAGTCATCGTGCTGTCGGGGATTGCCATTGTCATGACCATCGGCGTCTACGGGCTGGTGGCGGGCATCGTCAAGCTAGACGATCTTGGCCTGTGGCTGACCCAGAAGCCGGGGCAGCTGGCCAAGCGTATTGGCAACGGCATCCTGCGGGCGGCGCCGTACATGATGAAAAGCCTGTCGGTGATTGGTACGGCGGCGATGTTCCTGGTCGGCGGCGGGATCCTGACCCACGGCGTGCCGGTGATTCATCACTGGATCGAAGGCGTGAGTGCGAGCGCGGGCGGCGTCGGATTTATCGTGCCGATGTTGCTGAATGCCGTGGCGGGGATTGTCGCGGGGGCGGCGGTGTTGGCCTGCGTCATGGTGCTCGGCAGGATGTGGCGATCAGCCCGAAGCTGATTGGTTAGAAGTAAAAAAGGCCATTTGATGCGAATCAAATGGCCTTTTTTTGTCCGCCCGTATTTGGCACTAGCAGCCGCGGCTGAGAGTGGCGACGATGAGCCTGGAACGCTTGCGCGACCGCTGCGCGGTTCGACTAGCTACATCAAACTAAGCAAAAACTAGCGACCGCTAAATTTAGCTGGCCCCATGAACTTTGAAAGAAATGCATGAGCCGTCTGTCAGAACTGTTATTTCTGACAGTAGGAAGCGTTGTGGGGAATTGATTCAATAATATTCAACACGAGTACAACGTCCCAAGTGTTATTGGATTAGGAGATCACGTGATGAGTAATACTGTCGTTAGTAGGTTTCAAGGAGAAATTATCTCCAGTCATCCAGCCGTAGCGGTGGCGATAAGCCCGGATGGTCGTCATGCTTTCGTGAGCGTTCCGAGCAGAAACTACAGTTTCCTGATTGAAACAGATACCGGAAAAGTCGTGAAATTTTTGCCATCAGGGACGATGCGTATTATTAAATGCGTGTTTAGTCGGGATGGTAAGCGTGGCTATTGTATTACCAAGGAAAAAAGTGGGGTCTCGTCGTTTACTGTCGCTGGCTGGGCTGGAGGAAGGCTGGTTTATTTCGATGAACCAATGCGTGCAATCGCGGTTGCTGCAGATGGGGCTCACCTCTACGTTGCGAAGGGTGAGGAGGTTGTGGTTCTCGATTCATTAAGTCTTGGTGCGACGGAAGTTACTCCTGTTGGTGGTGTCGTTGATAGTTTGGCTGTTAGCCCGGATGGTTTGTATCTTTACATTCTGGTGGGCGGAAAGTTTTTGATTGCCTCTGTGGCGGATTGGGCAATCAAGTCTATTTCCATTGGGGCCGGCACTGGTTGCATGTCTCTTAGTCTGGATGGCCGTCGAGCCTATGTTGCAGGGACCTATCAGGGAGGTACAGTACAGACGATCGATATAGTTGCAGAGCAGGTCGTTGCCTCGATGCCTATTAAGGGCGACGCGAAAAGCTGCGTGCTGTGTCCTACGGGGGAATATTTGTATGTTACTACCGATAATGAGCCATTGCTCTATGGGATTGATGTCGTGGGTGACCCGAAATTGGTTGAGGAAATCAATGTGGGCGGAAACCCGATGGGAGTTGATGTAACGCCTGATGGCGCTCGTGTTTATGTGTGTACCGGGGATTTTGTCAAGGCGGTAGTGGCAACGCGTTGATCGGGAATAAGGGATATCAAATTATTAACGCTGTACTTAAGCGTTCACTATCATTTTAGATGGCGAGGTGGCTTATGTTGTCTGTTAAATCTGGATTTGAAGGCGAAATCAGCCTTGTCGGTGCTGGTAAAGTTATTTTCCATCCCTATGGGGAATATGCGTTTGTGTTCAATTATGGTGCGCCAGAGTTTTCGGTAATCGATACTGTTACTGGGCGAATTATACGTACCGAACGTTGTCCATCTCGCGCACTTTACGGCGTTTTCAGTCAGGATGGTTTATTCGCTTATTTGAATCTCGAGACTGGACAGACAAGAGAAGTTAATACTCATGTATTGTCCTCATTCCAAAGAATATATGCCCCTGCTCCGAGTGGGGTCTTGCTCACCAAGAACGGTCCTCGTCCATACATGACGGCTTTAAATACCCTGTATGAAGTTGATCTTTCAGGTGGTAGGATAGTAAGGAGTCTTGCGGTAAATGGTATTCGAGACAGTTTGGCTGTCAGTGCTGCCAGGCATGAAATTTACGCTGTAACTGACCGTTCGTTCGTTATTGTTAACTTGTCACAATGGACGGTGAAGTCGGTTGCCATTGCTGAAGGCGCCAGTCTGATGGCTTTTTATCCAGGTCGAGCGCTTGCTTATATAAGTAATACGCAGCTCAAAGGTGTGCAAGTATTAGACTTGGCTGGCGAGCGTATTGTGGCTTTCATTTCTATCGGTGGGGATATTGTTGATATTGCTTTGACGCCCAATGGCGTCTATGCATTTGCTCTTGTCAATGAAGGCGCTGAAATGTGTGTGATTGATACGGCTGGTTTTAAAGTAGTCGATCGAGTTTTTATCGGTGGAGGGGTTCGTAATGTAGCAGTTACCCTGGATGGTTCTCGAGTTTATGTTACTAATGAAATGTTCGTCAGGGTGTTCAGGGTTGATCGGTGGGCGGCATAAGGCTGCCTCAATGTAGAATTTAAAGTGGTCGACGAAAACGGGTAAAAAAACTGGCCATTCGATCTGCACCGAATGGCCTTTTTTATTGCCGATAAATTACTCGGCGATCTGCAACTTGCGCGACTCGGTGTACACGTAACGCACCTTTTCGTATTCGAATGGCGAGTTCAGCTGGCCGTAGCGGAAGCTGGTCTGGTGGCGCTTGTCGATGCTGCGCAGGGCCCACACTTCAGGGTGGTTGGAACTGACTTCGGAGACGTTCAGGAAGTTGATCGCTGATTCGGCGGTGAAGTCCACGGCCAGGCCGCCGGTGTCGCGGATGTTGGACGGGCCTAGGATCGGCAGCACGAAGTAGGCGCCGCCCGGTACGCCGTAGAAACCGAGCGTCTGGCCGAAGTCTTCGCTCTGGCGCGGCAGGCCCATGGCCGTGGCCGGGTCCCACAGGCCGGCGATGCCGATGGTGGTGTTGAGCAGCAGGCGCGCAGTGGTTTCCATCGAACGCTGGCCCTTGAACTGCAACAAGCTGTTGAGCAGGTTCGGTACGTCGCCGAGGTTGTTGAAGAAGTTGCTGACCCCGGTGCGCAGGAAGCTTGGCGTGATGTAGCGATACCCGTCGACCACCGGCAGGAACACCCATTGGTCGAAGCGGTAGTTGAAGTGATACACCCGGCGGTTCCACTCTTCCAGCGGGTCGTAGACGGCCAGCGCGCTGAGTGTCGAGCGCTCGAATTCGCGCTGGTCCAGGCCCGGGTTGAACTTGAGTTTGCTCAGTGGCTCCTTGAAGCCGTCACTGTCGACGACCACCGGGGCGTTGGCTTTGCTGTTGTCGGCATTGGCGACGCCTGCACAGAGTAACGCTGCGATAAGCAGGAGGTATTTAGCCACGGAAGAACTCCAGCATGGCGTCGCTGTTGACGCGATAGTTAAGGTTGCCGCAGTGGCCGCCCAGTGGATAAACAGTCAAGCGATCACCGAAAGTCTTGCGCAGGAAACCGAGGTCACCCGGGCCGAGTATCACGTCATCTGCGTTGTGCATGACCGCGATTTTCGGGCTGTCGTGCAGGTAATCCTTCAGGGCATACAGGCTGACCTGGTCGATCAGTTGCAGTAGGCTGCCGCCGTCAGTGCGCGCGCGCCACATCGGGATCACTTGTTCGGTGATGTAGCAGTCGAAGTCGCACTGCAGCGCACGTTTGAGGTACGGCGTGAGGCTGGTACCTTCGGTGATGGGCGTTTTCGGCGGAGTGATCAGGCCGCGACGGTTGATCAGGTCCGAGGTGAAAGCGATGTCGGCCGCCGAGAAGCGGAACGACGTGCCGATCAGCATGGCCATCTGTTCGTTGGTCAGGTGCTGCTTGGACTGCTGGAAGTCGTAGAGCAGGGCGTCGTTGAGGTCGATGTAGCCTTTCTGCTGGAAGTAACGGGTCAGTTTGTTCAGTACCAGTTCATAGAACGTGGTGGTGTTGGTGATGCCCTTGACCTCTGTCTGGACCAGCTTGTCGAGGTTGGTGATCGAGGTGTAGAGGTTCACCGGCGGGTTCAGCAGCAAGACTTTCTTGAAGTTGAAGCTGCGGCGGGTTTCATCCAGATGCGCGACAAATGCCGCATCCAGCGCCCCCAGGCTGTAGCCGGTCAGGTAGTAATCGGTGACGGCCACTTTCGGGTTTTGTGCCCGCACGGCCTGCATCACCCGGTACATGTCTTCGGCGTCATCCTTGGTGATGCCGGGTGTGGCAAAGCGTGAAGCGGCGCTCATGAAGTCGAAGCTGGTGGGCGACGACAGTTGCACCACGTGGTAACCCGCCTTGTAGTAGAGCTTTTTCAGGTATTCGTTAAGGCTGCTGTCATAGCGCGCACCGGTGCCGGCGATCAGGAAGATCAGTGGGGCGGCTTTATCCTGGGTGGCGATGCGGTAGGTCAGCTTCTTCACCGGCCAGAAGTTGTCCGGCAGTTCGAACTCACGCTCCGGGCGCAGCGTGACGCTGCGGGTTTCCTGGTCGATGTCATCGTCAAGCGGCAACTCCGGACGCAGGTCCGGTGGCGTCGTGGCGATGGTCGCCTCGAACGGGTTGGTCAAGGGATAGCCATAACTGGCGGCGTCGATATCGACCGCCAGTGCGGACGCACTCAAGATAAGGCCGCTAAACAGGGCGGCGAAGCGCAAGGAACGGAGCATGACTGGATCCCTTATAGAAAGGTGCCGAATGAAGTTCGCAGGCTATGACCACGGGGGTTGCGCCAAAGTGCCATGTATCGACACCAATCAGGCCAAATTTCAGAGTAATAGTAGCTGGACGATACACTTTGCAGTGATTGAGTGCCCAGTTAACTGTTGTTAAGGCTTGCGTCAGGCTGCCGGGGGATTAAGCTGGCCGCCGTTTTTCGCTGATTGGAGTGCTTCATGTCCCGCCGTTTACCGGTAATTCTGCTGCTTGTTTTGCTGCCTTTATGGCTGGCCGCCAGTTATGGCGCGCGGTATGGCTTCATGGAGGATGCGCAATGGGTCGGCCTCTGCGCGGACGAGGCGAGCCGCTGGGAATGCCTGGTCCGTTCGAACCTGGGCCTGATGATTCATTTCCAGGTGTTGGGTTGGGCGGCAGTGGCCGCCGCCGTGATCGGCTTCGTGTTGCCGGGGCGGGCAGGGTGGTGGTTGGCGGTGTTGGCGTTGGTGTTCGGGTTTCCGGCGTTGGCGTTGTACAACACGACGATGGCTGTGTTTGCGGTGGTGATTGCGGGGTTGCGGTTGGTCCGGGCGTCCCGCGGCGCCTGACAGATCGCCATCGCGAGCAGGCTCGCTCCCACAATAGATCTTCAGTGAACACATATTATGTGAACGATGGAGATCAAATGTGGGAGCGAGCCTGCTCGCGATGGGGCCATCAGCCCTTGCGAACCCGCAAACAGCGCCACAACGCCGCCACCATCAACACACTCACCAGCGCCCAGCCCCAGGCCTGCTGATTCTGCAAACCTTCGCGATACAGCTGCGGCGCAATCCCGGCACCGATGATGAAGGTCAGAAGCGCGATTTCACGACGTGGCACACTCACCGGCCGGCACAGATAAACCAGCGCGGGCAGGATGAAAGCTACGCTCGGAAAGCTGCGATAACGCGGATCGAACACCAGTTCGAGCATCATCACCGCCGCTGCAAAACCTGCTGTTGCCAGCAACCAGCCGGCCCGACGCTCCAGCACATTGAAGGTCCGTAGACGCCAGCCGCTACGGTCACTCAGTGTCAGCGCTGCATGCACCAGTACCAACAGGTTCAAAGCCGTCAGCAACGCAACCCACAACCATTCACTGGTAAACCGGGTGGTGACGCGTGCCAGATCACCCCAGGCGCCAATCGAACAGGCCGCCAAAGCGCCGAGCAGCGGTAGCACCAACGCAGAGCGGGTACTGCGTACACGACCGCCAAGGATCAGCGTGCCAAGGAAAATCATCCCGCCCACCGCCAGCCATTGCGACCAGTACGGCACGTTCGACACCGGACCGGCCAGCACGCCCTTGTCCTGACGGTCGGCGTCAAACAGGCCCCAGTAACCACCAACGGCCCCTTCGCTGGCGCGTTTCCAGGGTTGGTCGAACGCCTCGATCAGGTTGTAGTGCCAGCCTTCCTGTTCGGCCATGATCACAAAGCTGCGAATGAACTTGGCCTCATTGACCCGGCTCGGCAGCGCGGTTTCGCGTTGACGACCCTCGCTCGGCCAGCCGGTTTCGCCAATCATCACGTCCTTGGGTGCGAATTTGTTGCCGAACACCTGACGCACTTCGCGAACATGTTGCAGCGCGGCGTCGATGTTCGACGGATCGTCTTCCCAATACGGCAGCAGGTGAATGGTCAGGAAGTCCACCGCCGGGGCAATTTCCGGGTGTTTGAGCCAGAACTCCCAGACGTCGGCATAAGTGACAGGCTGCTTGACCTGGCTTTTGACCTTGTTGATCAGCCTGGCCAATTGCGCACCGGTGACTTCCTTGCGCAACAGGGCTTCGTTGCCGACGATCACCGACGTGACCACATCCGGGTTGGCGTTGGCCGAGGCGATCAGCAGGTCCACTTCTTTCTCGGTGTCCACCGGGTTGCTGTTCACCCACGCACCGATCATCAACTTCAGACCATGTTTGCGCGCCAGGTCGGGCAAGGCTTCAAGGCCGGTCATGGAATAGGTGCGAATGCATTCGAAGCGGGTGGCCAGCAGCGCGAGGTCGGCGTCCATGCGCTCGGGGCGCAACTTGAACGGCTGATCGAACGGCGATTGGTCCTTGTCGAATGGGGTGTAGGAGGCGCATTGCAGTTTGTGCGTCGCGCTGGCCACGTCCGGCAGAATCACCGGTTTGCCGAGGCCGTACCAAAAACCGCCGAGAGCAAAGAGCCCTAGCAGGCAGGCGAAAAGGTAAGGGAAAAAAGGAAAGCGTGATGTCGCGGGCATGGTCAGGCCGTCTGGGAGCAAAGCCGCGCATGTTACCCGCATTTGTCCCGCGCTTGGTGGCTCGCATAATTTTGACATGCAAAGTTCGGGCGGATCGCCCGAGGCCTTTCAGGTGCTCGTGATTAATGGCGTTCTGATGTCGTTTCTCGATGCCTTGAGGTCGCTGACAGCACAGGTTCAGGTTGGCGTCAGGTTGATTATCGATGCGTCAGTGTTCTCATTAATAAAACGCGCTGATGATCGTACGAGTTTGCGGTGAGGCGTGATGGGCGCGCAGTGCACCATAACAATACGTTGACGCGACTCGGCATCCGTCGAGCGCAGCACTTTCGGGGAAGTAACGATGAAGATGCGACGACTTTTAGGCGCGGGTGCCGCACTGGTACTTGCGATTGGCTCCACGATGGCCAATGCCGAGAGCAAAACCCTGAGCATCGGTTACGTTGACGGCTGGTCCGACAGCGTCGCGACCACCCACGTGGCGGCCGAAGTGATCAAGCAGAAACTGGGTTATGACGTGAAGCTGCAAGCCGTCGCCACCGGGATCATGTGGCAGGGTGTGGCCACAGGCAAACTCGACGCCATGCTGTCCGCCTGGCTGCCGGTGACTCACGGCGAATACTGGACCAAGAACAAGGATCAGGTCGTCGATTACGGCCCGAACTTCAAGGATGCAAAAATCGGCTTGATCGTGCCGGAGTACGTGAAAGCTAAAACCCTCGATGACCTGAAAACCGACGACAGCTTCAAAAAACGTATTGTCGGCATCGACGCCGGTTCAGGTGTGATGCTCAAGACCGAGCAGGCAATCAAGGACTACGACCTGACCGGTTACCAACTCAAGGCCAGTTCCGGCGCCGGCATGATTGCCGAGCTGACCCGTGCCGAGAAGAAAAACGAATCCATTGCCGTCACCGGTTGGGTGCCGCACTGGATGTTCGCCAAGTGGAAACTGCGCTTCCTGGAAGACCCGAAAGGCGTTTATGGCGCGGCTGAAACCGTGAACAGCATCGGCAGCAAAGAACTGGCAACCAAAGCGCCGGAAGTGGCCAAGTTCCTGAAGAACTTCCAGTGGGCGTCGAAAGACGAAATCGGCGAAGTCATGCTGGCGATTCAGGACGGTGCCAAGCCTGAAGCCGCTGCGAAGGATTGGGTCGCCAAGCACCCGGAGCGCGTTGCAGACTGGACCAAATGATTTGAGCTGACGTTTCTGGTCAGCACTTCTCAAGGCCCCTTGGCATAACAGCCAAGGGGCTTTTTGTTTTTGTGTAGGAGCCAGGCTTGCTGGCGATGGCGTCCTCACAATCGCCATCGCCAGCAAGCCGGCTCCTACAGAAGTTGCGCCGTGCTGGAAAATGGCGATTCTGTCATGTCGCTCTAATACTAAGGTCGTCTGGAACCTGCCCCGCAGCCGCATAGAGTGGATACCGTTCCAACAATAATCTGTGCTGCGAGGATAAAAACAATGAACGACAGCATTTACCTCTCGATTCAAAACAGCCCGCGCTTCAAGGAGCTGGTTAGTAAGCGAGAAAGGTTCGCCTGGATTCTTTCGGCGATCATGCTTGGTCTCTACTCCGGATTCATCCTGTTGATCGCTTACGGGCCGCATATTCTGGGCGCGAAAATCAGCCCTGAGTCATCGATTACCTGGGGCATACCGATCGGTGTCGGGCTGATTGTCTCGGCCTTCATCCTGACCGGGATCTACGTTCGACGCGCCAATGGCGAATTCGACGACCTGAACAATGCGATTCTCAAGGAGGCTCAGCAATGATCCGGCGTCTAATGGCTCTATTGAGCATCGCAGCTTTCGCACCTGGCGCCTGGGCGGCTGACGCCCTGACCGGCGCCGTACAGAAACAACCCCTGAACATGGCCGCGATCCTGATGTTCGTGGCGTTCGTCGGCGCAACGTTGTACATCACTTACTGGGCCTCCAAGAAAAACAACTCGGCGGCCGACTACTATGCGGCGGGCGGCAAGATCACCGGTTTCCAGAACGGTCTGGCGATTGCCGGCGACTACATGTCCGCGGCGTCCTTCCTGGGTATTTCCGCGCTGGTGTTCACCTCCGGCTACGACGGCCTGATCTACTCGATCGGCTTCCTGGTGGGCTGGCCGATCATTCTGTTCCTGATCGCCGAGCGTCTGCGTAACCTGGGTAAATACACCTTTGCCGACGTGGCGTCCTACCGCCTCGGGCAAACCCAGATCCGTTCGCTGTCCGCTTGCGGTTCGCTGGTGGTGGTGGCGTTCTACCTGATCGCGCAAATGGTTGGTGCCGGCAAGCTGATCCAGCTGCTGTTCGGTCTCGACTATCACGTTGCGGTGATCCTGGTCGGTATCCTGATGTGCATGTACGTGCTGTTCGGCGGCATGCTGGCGACCACTTGGGTGCAAATCATCAAGGCTGTGCTGTTGCTGTCCGGTGCCTCGTTCATGGCGCTGATGGTGATGAAGCACGTCAACTTCGACTTCAGCGCACTGTTCTCCGAGGCGATCAAGGTTCACCCTAAAGGTGAGGCGATCATGAGCCCGGGCGGTCTGGTGAAAGACCCGATCTCCGCGTTCTCCCTGGGTCTGGCTCTGATGTTCGGTACTGCTGGCCTGCCACACATCCTGATGCGCTTCTTCACCGTGAGTGACGCAAAAGAAGCCCGTAAGAGCGTGCTGTATGCAACCGGCTTCATTGGTTACTTCTACATCCTGACCTTCATCATCGGCTTCGGCGCGATCCTGCTGGTCAGCACCAACCCGGCCTTCAAAGATGCGGCTGGCGCGCTGTTGGGCGGCAACAACATGGCGGCGGTGCACCTGGCCAACGCGGTCGGTGGCAGTATCTTCCTGGGCTTCATCTCGGCGGTAGCGTTCGCGACCATTCTGGCAGTGGTTGCCGGTCTGACCCTGGCCGGTGCTTCGGCGGTGTCTCACGACCTGTATGCCAGCGTGATCAAGAAAGGCAAGGCCAACGAGAAGGACGAGATTCGTGTCTCGAAAATCACCACCATCGCCCTGGCGGTGCTGGCGATCGGTCTGGGTATTCTGTTCGAGAAGCAGAACATTGCGTTCATGGTGGGCCTGGCGTTCTCCATCGCAGCGAGCTGTAACTTCCCGGTGCTGCTGCTTTCGATGTACTGGAAGAAGCTGACGACTCGCGGTGCGATGATCGGCGGCTGGCTGGGTCTGGTCAGTGCTGTTGGTTTGATGGTGCTGGGGCCAACCATCTGGGTGCAGATACTGGGTCACGAGAAGGCGGTCTTCCCGTATGAATACCCGGCGCTGTTCTCCATGGCCATTGCGTTTGTGGGGATCTGGTTCTTCTCGATTACTGACAAGTCGACTGCTGCGGATAATGAGCGGGCGCTGTTCTTCCCGCAGTTTGTTCGTTCGCAGACTGGGTTGGGGGCGAGTGGGGCGGTTTCGCACTAAGGCTTTGAGTTTGTCTGTGTAATTTGTGTTGAACAGAAATGCCCTGGTCGAGAGATCGGGGCATTTCTTTTGCTGCATTGCTTTTTGTAGGAGCGAGGCTTGCCCGCGAGGACGGCCTGACAGCCGACCATTTTCTTACAGATGTACATATCCATTTCTGCGGTAACGGCGGTTGACGGTTTCGCCCTTACGGCGACTCACTTTTTTTCAAACGCCAAAAAAAGTAAGCAAAAAAGGCTCGCCCCGAGCGTCCGGCCCCTCGCTAAGGCTCGGCGTTCCTTCGTTCCGGCATTCATCCGGGGGCATCGCCCTCCGGTTGGCTTCGCTGGCACCTACATGCGATGAGTTCGACTGCGTCGAACGGCGCTGCGCGCCAATCCCCGGATGAACGCCTCCACTCAGCCTTCCGAAGGGGCGGGTGGGTCAAGGTCAAAAGCCAAAGCAACAGCAAAATCAACGACCGGAGTGAGTTCCCTCTGTAGGAGCGAGCTTGCTCGCGAAAAACGCCCGGACACCGCGCTCATCCAGACAACCCGCGCCATCGTTGACGTCCATCGCTGGCAAGCCAGCTCCTACAATTTTGACCGTGTGAACCCCATCCCGTGTAGGAGCCGGCTTGCTGGCGATGGCGGTGTGTCATCCAACATATTTATTGGCTGAGCGGACGCTATCGTCGGAACGCCGCCCGCAGCAAGCCGGCTCCTACAGAGAATTGGTGTACAGGTCCGGAATGAGTGAACGCAGCCAAGAAGGACGGCGCGGGCATCCAAAGAGCCAGGTCGGCTACCAGGCCGCCTCGGCGGCTGTGGCGGTACACGCCCCCTCGAGAGGCTGAGTGGAGGTTCTGCGCAGTGGGCAACCCGGCATGGATGCCGGGTTAGCCGCCCCCGGCCAGGGATGGTCGATGGCGGCGGGCCCACGGAGCAGGACCGGAGCGAGGGCATGGCGAGCATTAGCGAGCCACCGAACGACAGGGGCAAGAGCCCTTGGTTACTTGGGGCTCTTCCAAGTGACTCGCCGTAAGGGCGAAACCATTAGTGGCCGTAACCGCAGAAACGGATACGCACACAACCCAAAGCGCACAAACAAAAACGGCCTCTATATAAATAGAGGCCGTTCCCGGTACAACTCAACACGCTATCGCAAGAAAGATCTTACTTGCGGTCTTCCAGCTTGGTGATGTCACGCGACTCGTAGCCGGTGTACAACTGGCGTGGACGGCCAATCTTGTACGGGCTGGAGAGCATTTCTTTCCAGTGGGAGATCCAGCCGACAGTCCGCGCCAGAGCGAAGATCACGGTGAACATGCTGGTTGGAATGCCGATCGCCTTGAGGATGATCCCCGAGTAGAAGTCGACGTTCGGGTACAGCGAGCGCTCGATGAAGTACGGGTCGGTCAGGGCGATCTCTTCCAGGCGCATGGCCAGTTCGAGTTGCGGATCGTTCTGGATGCCCAGTTCCTTCAGCACTTCGTCGCAGGTCTTCTTCATCACGGTGGCGCGTGGGTCGCGGTTTTTGTAAACCCGGTGACCGAAGCCCATCAACTTGAACGGATCGTTCTTGTCCTTGGCCTTGGCGATGAACTTGTCGATGTTCGACACATCGCCAATCTCGTCAAGCATGGTCAGGACAGCCTCGTTCGCGCCGCCGTGGGCAGGGCCCCACAGTGCAGCGATGCCGGCGGCGATACAGGCGAACGGGTTGGCACCCGAAGAGCCGGCCAGGCGTACGGTGGAGGTCGATGCGTTCTGCTCGTGGTCGGCATGGAGGATGAAAATCCGGTCCATGGCCTTGGCGAGTACCGGGCTGATCGGTTTGATCTCGCACGGGGTGTTGAACATCATGTGCAGGAAGTTTTCCGCGTACGTCAGGTCGTTGCGCGGGTACATCATGGGTTGGCCCATGGAGTACTTGTAAACCATCGCTGCCAGGGTCGGCATCTTGGCAACCAGGCGGATCGCGGAAATTTCGCGATGCTGCGGGTTATTGATGTCCAGGGAGTCGTGGTAGAAGGCCGAGAGGGCGCCGACTACGCCGCACATGACGGCCATCGGGTGGGCGTCGCGACGGAAGCCGTTGAAGAAGGTCTTCAACTGCTCGTGAACCATGGTGTGGTTCTTCACGGTGCTGACGAACTGGGCCTTCTGTTCTGCGGTCGGCAGTTCGCCGTTGAGCAGCAGATAGCAGGTTTCCAGGTAGTCCGACTTTTCAGCCAGCTGTTCGATCGGGTAGCCGCGGTGAAGCAGAATGCCGTTGTCGCCGTCGATATAGGTGATCTTCGACTCGCAGGAAGCGGTCGACATGAAACCAGGGTCAAAGGTGAAACGGCCCGTGGCCGTCAGGCCCCGAACATCGATAACATCGGGACCAACGGTGCCGGTTAAAATGGGCAGCTCGACGGGGGCTGCGCCCTCGATGATCAACTGCGCTTTTTTGTCAGCCATGTGGCCTCCTATTTATGCTTGAAATCATCAGACAGACCCCCCACGCAGGGCCCGCACCACTATAGTGAGATAAATTCGAATGTCAATTTGCCTAAAGTCTTGCTCCAGAAGGCTTTAACCGGACTTTTTCCTCGAAATTGACTGCCATTTACGCCTTTTATCCAACTTGTGCAATGCGCTATTAGGGGAAGGTGAACGCGTTGTCATTAGTAGCCTAACTGTCTATACTCGGCCACCGACCGCCAAGGGCTTTTGGGCTTGCTTTCATTGGGGGTCGCATCCCTGGGTGGTGGTTACCTGACCAGTGCACTCCCCAACAACTTTGCCCTGATTGTTAGGGGCTCTTCAGTGTGAAAAAAAAGCCGTGAAAAGCCAACGACCTGTAAACCTAGACCTAAGGACCATCAAACTCCCAGTCACTGCTTACACGTCCATTCTTCACCGTATCTCCGGTGTCATCCTCTTTGTCAGCCTGGCCATCATGCTTTACGCATTGGACAAGTCGCTGAGCTCCGAGGAAGGCTTCGGTCAGGTGAAAGCGTGTCTGACCAGTCCGCTAGCCAAGCTAGTGATTTGGGGCATCCTGTCCGCTCTGCTGTATCACTTGGTAGCCGGTGTGCGCCATTTGATCATGGACATGGGCATCGGTGAGACGCTGGAAGGCGGCAAGCTGGGCTCGAAAATCGTTATCGCCGTTTCCGTGGTGGTAATCGTTCTGGCAGGAGTTTGGATATGGTAACTAACGTCACGAACCTGTCGCGTTCGGGCCTCTATGACTGGATGGCGCAACGTGTGTCTGCGGTCGTTCTCGCGGCTTACTTCATCTTCCTGATCGGATACGTCGTTGCCAACCCAGGCATCGGCTACGCCCAATGGCATGAACTGTTCGCCAACAACTGGATGCGTATCTTCAGTCTCCTGGCCCTCGTTGCCCTCGGCGCTCACGCCTGGGTCGGCATGTGGACCATCGCGACCGACTACCTGACGCCAATGGCGTTCGGCAAGTCCGCGACCACTGTACGTTTCCTCTTCCAGGCAGTATGCGGCGTTGCGATGTTCGCTTACTTCGTCTGGGGTGTGCAGATTCTTTGGGGTATCTGATTCATGTCTACTACAGTTAATACGCTTTCGTTCGACGCCATCATCATTGGCGGCGGCGGTGCTGGCATGCGCGCTGCTCTGCAGCTGGCACAGGGCGGTCACAAGACTGCCGTTGTCACCAAGGTTTTCCCGACTCGTTCGCACACCGTATCCGCCCAGGGTGGTATCACCTGCGCCATCGCGTCTGCTGATCCGAACGATGACTGGCGCTGGCACATGTACGATACCGTCAAGGGTTCCGACTACATCGGTGACCAGGACGCTATCGAATACATGTGTTCCGTAGGCCCGGAAGCGGTCTTCGAGCTCGAGCACATGGGCTTGCCGTTCTCCCGCACCGAACAAGGCCGCATCTACCAGCGTCCGTTCGGCGGTCAGTCGAAAGACTTCGGTAAAGGTGGCCAGGCTGCACGTACGTGCGCCGCTGCCGACCGTACCGGTCACGCACTGCTGCACACCCTGTACCAGGCCAACCTGAAGGCCGGCACCGTATTCCTCAACGAATACTACGGCGTCGACCTGGTCAAGAACGAAGACGGTGCCTTTGTCGGCATGATCGTCATCTGCATCGAAACCGGTGAAACCTCCTACGTTCGCGCTAACGCGACCGTATTGGCGACTGGCGGTGCAGGTCGTATCTACTCGTCCACCACCAATGCCCTGATCAACACCGGTGACGGCGTCGGCATGGCTCTGCGTGCTGGCGTGCCGGTACAAGACATTGAAATGTGGCAGTTCCACCCGACCGGCATCGCCGGCGCCGGTGTACTGGTTACAGAAGGTTGCCGCGGTGAAGGCGGTTACCTGATCAACAAGCACGGCGAGCGTTTCATGGAGCGTTATGCTCCGAACGCCAAAGACCTTGCTGGTCGTGACGTTGTTGCTCGTTCGATGGTTAAAGAAATCATCGCCGGCAACGGTTGTGGTCCGGATGGCGACCACGTAATGCTGAAACTCGATCACCTCGGTGAAGAAGTTCTGCACAGCCGTCTGCCAGGCATCATGGAACTGTCCAAGACCTTCGCTCACGTCGATCCAGCCGTGGCGCCGATTCCGGTCGTTCCAACCTGCCACTATATGATGGGCGGCGTTGCCACCAACATTCATGGCCAGGCAATCACTCAGGACGCTGACGGCGTTGACCAGATCATTCCTGGTCTGTTCGCAGTAGGCGAAGTGGCGTGCGTATCGGTTCACGGTGCCAACCGTCTGGGCGGCAACTCGCTGCTCGACCTGGTGGTATTCGGCCGTGCGGCCGGTCTGTTCCTGGAGCAGACCCTGAAAGAAGGCGTTGATTACGCCCGTCCACGCCAGTCCGACATCGACGCTGCCCTGGCACGTCTCGATGGCCTGAACTCGCGTACCGAAGGCGAAGACGTCGCTACCCTGCGTAAAGAACTGCAAAGCTGCATGCAGAACTACTTCGGTGTGTTCCGTACCGGCGAATACATGCAGAAGGGTATCGCTCAGCTGGCTGATCTGCGTGGCCGTATCGCCAACGTCAAGATCAACGACAAGAGCCAGGCGTTCAACACTGCTCGAATCGAAGCCCTGGAACTGCAGAACCTGCTGGAAGTGGCCGAAGCCACCGCCATCGCTGCAGAGATCCGCAAAGAGTCCCGCGGCGCTCACGCCCGTGAAGACTACGAAGATCGCGACGACGAAAACTGGCTGTGCCACACCCTGTACTTCCCGGGTGACAAGCGCGTGACCAAGCGTGCTGTGAACTTCTCGCCGAAGACTGTTCCGACTTTTGAACCTAAGATTCGGACTTATTAAGGGTGGCCGCCATGTTGCAAGTCAGTGTTTATCGCTACAACCCTGATCAGGACGCCGCGCCGTTCATGCAGGAATTCCAGGTCGATACCGGTGGTAAAGACCTGATGGTCCTGGACGTGCTGGCCCTGATCAAAGAGCAGGACGAAGGCTTCTCCTATCGTCGCTCTTGCCGTGAAGGCGTTTGCGGTTCCGACGGCATGAACATCAACGGCAAAAACGCTCTGGCATGCGTCACGCCGCTGTCTTCTGTCGTAAAAGGTAACAAGCTGATCGTTCGTCCGCTGCCAGGTTTGCCGGTTATCCGTGACCTGGTCGTCGATATGAGCATCTTCTACAAGCAATACGAAAAGGTTAAGCCATACCTGCAGAACGACACGCCGGCTCCGGCCATCGAGCGTCTGCAGTCTCCTGAAGAGCGTGAAAAGCTCGACGGTCTGTACGAGTGCATCCTGTGCGCTTGCTGCTCGACCTCTTGCCCGTCCTTCTGGTGGAACCCGGACAAGTTCCTGGGTCCAGCTGCTCTGCTGCAAGCGTATCGCTTCCTGGCAGACAGCCGCGACACCAAGACATCCGAGCGTCTGGCTGCGCTGGATGACCCGTTCAGCGTATTCCGCTGCCGCGGGATCATGAACTGTGTAAACGTTTGTCCGAAAGGCCTGAACCCGACTAAGGCCATCGGTCACGTACGTCACATGTTGCTGCAAAGCGGCGTGTGATTCAGCAGTACCCGTAGGACCGCTGTACCCGTAGATGCTACGGCGCAGGCTTCAACCGGCGCCGTAGTTTTAACCTGAGCAGCAGCTCACAAAGCTGCCGCTCTTATTTTGAAGAAATGAGACAAGCAGGGGCATCCGGGCTGGTACCCGGACTATCAGCGTGATCCTAAGTGGCTTGTTTTGGTCGCTGCATTCGGACTTCTGCAAGTTTGCTCGGTGTCGACGCCGATGGTGTTCCCCTAACCGAGGGTGACCAAGCATGCAAGAAAGCGTGATGCAGCGCATGTGGAACAGCGCCTACCTTTCCGGAGGTAACGCTGCCTATGTGGAAGAGCTTTATGAGCTCTACCTGCACGACCCTAACGCTGTGCCAGAAGAGTGGCGCACCTACTTTCAGAAGTTGCCGACCGAAGGCAACTCTGCCACCGATGTTTCGCACTCCACAATTCGCGATCATTTCGTCTTGCTGGCAAAGAACCAGCGCCGCGCCCAACCGGTTTCCGCCGGCAGCGTGAGCAGTGAGCACGAGAAGAAGCAAGTTGAAGTGCTGCGATTGATCCAGGCCTACCGTATGCGTGGCCACCAGGCAGCTCAGCTTGACCCGCTGGGACTGTGGCAGCGTCCTGCACCTGCAGACCTGTCAATCAATCATTACGGCTTGACCAATGCCGATCTTGATACGACCTTCCGTGCCGGCGACCTGTTCATCGGCAAAGAGGAGGCGAGCCTACGCGAAATTCACGAAGCGTTGCAGCAGACATATTGCCGCACCATCGGCGCTGAATTCACGCATATCACCGATTCCGAGCAGCGCCAGTGGTTCCAGCAGCGTCTGGAAAGCGTGCGTGGTCGTCCGACGTACTCCGCCGACATCAAGAGCCACCTGCTCGAGCGCGTCACTGCCGGTGAAGGCCTGGAAAAATACCTGGGCACCAAATACCCGGGCACCAAGCGTTTCGGTCTGGAAGGCGGCGAAAGCCTGATTCCGATGCTCGACGAGTTGATCCAGCGTTCCGGTTCCTACGGCACCAAGGAAATCGTGATCGGCATGGCCCACCGTGGTCGTCTGAACGTGCTGGTCAACACCTTCGGCAAGAACCCGCGTGAGCTGTTCGACGAGTTCGAAGGCAAGAAGAAGGTCGAGCTGGGTTCCGGTGACGTTAAATACCACCAGGGCTTCTCGTCCAACGTGATGACCGCCGGCGGTGAAGTTCACCTGGCCATGGCGTTCAACCCGTCCCACCTGGAAATCGTATCTCCAGTGGTCGAAGGTTCGGTTCGCGCCCGTCAGGATCGTCGTAACGACCCTACCGGTGAGAAGGTTCTGCCGATCTCCATCCACGGTGACGCGGCATTCGCCGGTCAGGGCGTGGTGATGGAAACCTTCCAGATGTCGCAGACCCGCGGTTTCAAGACCGGCGGCACCGTGCACATCGTGATCAACAACCAGGTCGGTTTCACCATCAGCAACCCGCTGGACTCGCGTTCCACCGAGTACGCGACCGACGTTGCGAAGATGATCCAGGCGCCGATCCTCCATGTGAATGGTGATGATCCGGAAGCCGTGTTGTTCGTGACCCAGCTGGCCATCGACTACCGCATGCAATTCAAGCGTGACGTGGTGATCGACCTGGTCTGCTACCGTCGTCGCGGCCACAACGAAGCCGACGAGCCTAGCGGCACCCAGCCTCTGATGTACCAGCAGATCACCAAACAGCGCACCACCCGTGAACTGTATGCCGATCGCCTGACTCAGAGCGGTGTGCTGGACGTTGAGCGTGTTCAGTCGAAAGTCGACGAATACCGCAACGCGCTGGACAACGGTCTGCATGTTGTAAAAAGCCTGGTCAAAGAGCCGAACAAAGAGTTGTTCGTGGACTGGCGTCCGTACCTGGGCCACGCCTGGACTGCACGTCACGACACGCGTTTCGATCTGAAGACCTTGCAGGAACTGTCCGCCAAGCTGCTGGAAATTCCAGAAGGCTTCGTGGTTCAGCGCCAGGTTTCGAAAATCTACGAAGACCGTCAGAAGATGCAAGCCGGCGGCCTGCCGATCAACTGGGGTTACGCCGAAACCATGGCGTACGCGACCCTGGCGTTCGAAGGTCACCCGATTCGCATGACGGGTCAGGACATCGGTCGCGGTACGTTCTCGCACCGTCACGCTGTCTTGCACAACCAGAAAGACGCGGGTACCTACATCCCGTTGCAGAACCTGTACAACGGCCAACCACGTTTCGACCTGTACGATTCGTTCCTGTCCGAAGAAGCGGTTCTGGCGTTCGAGTACGGTTATTCGACCACCACGCCTGAAGCGCTGGTGATCTGGGAAGCCCAGTTCGGCGACTTCGCCAACGGTGCCCAGGTGGTTATCGACCAGTTCATCACCAGTGGCGAGCACAAGTGGGGCCGTCTCTGCGGTCTGACCATGCTGCTGCCGCACGGTTATGAAGGTCAGGGTCCGGAGCACTCGTCGGCTCGTCTGGAGCGTTACCTGCAACTGTGCGCCGAGCACAACATTCAGGTAGCCGTACCGACTACGCCGGCTCAGATCTACCACTTGCTGCGTCGTCAGGTGATTCGCCCGCTGCGCAAGCCATTGATCGTTCTGACTCCGAAGTCGCTGCTGCGTCACAAGTTGGCCATCTCGACTCTGGAAGATCTGGCCGAAGGTTCGTTCCAGACCGTTATCCCGGAAATCGATGCACTGGACCCGAAAAAGGTCGAGCGCGTTGTTCTGTGTAGCGGCAAGGTCTACTACGACCTGCTGGAAAAACGCCGTGCCGAAGGTCGTGATGACATCGCCATCGTGCGTATCGAGCAACTGTACCCATTCCCTGAGGACGACTTGAAAGAAGTCCTGGCTCCTTACACCAACGTCAAAAATGCCGTGTGGTGCCAGGAAGAGCCGATGAACCAGGGTGCGTGGTACTGCAGCCAACACCACATGCGTCGTAGCATCAGCAATCTCAACAAGTCTCTCGTACTTGAGTACGCGGGCCGTGAGGCTTCTGCTGCACCTGCATGCGGTTACGCATCGATGCACGCTGAGCAGCAGGAAAAACTGCTGCAAGACGCCTTTACTGTTTAACGCCTTCGCGCACCTGAAACCGAATTTAAGGACTCACAGATAATGGCTATCGAAATCAAAGCCCCCACTTTCCCGGAATCGGTTGCCGATGGCACCGTTGCCACCTGGCACAAGCAACCGGGCGACGCTGTAAAGCGTGACGACCTGATCGTCGATATCGAAACCGACAAGGTTGTGCTGGAAGTGTTGGCCACTGCTGACGGCGTGCTGGGCGCTATCGTCAAGAACGAAGGCGACACCGTTCTGTCCGACGAAGTCCTGGGCTCCATCGTTGAAGGCGGCGCTGCTGCCGCTGCTCCGGCTGCCGCTGCTGCTCCGGCCGCTGCGCAGGCTGCTGCACCAGCCGCCGAAGGCGAAGACGATCCTGTTGCTGCACCGGCTGCTCGCAAGCTGGCTGAAGAAAACGGCATCAACATCGCTTCCGTTGCCGGCACCGGCAAAGGCGGTCGTGTGACCAAGGAAGACGTGGTTGCAGCCGTTGCTGCCAAGAAAGCCGCTCCGGCTGCCGCGCCTGCCAAGGCTGCCGCTCCAGCTGGCGCTGCTCCTGTGTTCGCCGCTGGCGACCGCATCGAGAAGCGCGTACCGATGACCCGCGTTCGCGCTACCGTGGCCAAGCGCCTGGTAGAAGCTCAGTCGAACATGGCGATGCTGACCACCTTCAACGAAGTCGACATGACCGAAGTCATGGCTCTGCGTTCGAAGTACAAGGACCTGTTCGAGAAGTCCCACAACGGCGTACGCCTGGGCTTCATGTCGTTCTTCGTCAAGGCTGCCACCGAAGCGCTGAAACGCTTCCCGGCTGTCAACGCATCGATCGACGGTGGCGACATCGTTTACCACGGCTACGCTGACGTCGGCGTTGCTGTTTCCAGCGACCGCGGCCTGGTTGTACCGGTTCTGCGTAACGCCGAACTGATGAGCCTGGCTGAAATCGAAGGCGGCATCGCCACCTTCGGCAAGAAGGCTCGCGACGGCAAGCTGTCGATGGACGAAATGACCGGCGGTACGTTCACCATCACCAACGGTGGTACCTTCGGTTCGATGATGTCGACTCCGATCGTCAACCCGCCGCAAGCGGCCATCCTGGGCATGCACAACATTCTGCAGCGTCCTATGGCGATCAACGGTCAGGTCGTAATCCGTCCGATGATGTACCTGGCTCTGTCCTACGATCACCGTCTGATCGATGGCAAAGAAGCTGTGACCTTCCTGGTTACCATCAAGAACCTGCTGGAAGACCCGGCTCGTTTGCTGCTGGATATCTGATTTCGTTGCATGGGCCGTGCAGGATGGCGGCCCGTCTGTAATGACCAGCTTCGTCCCACGACGGTCCCCATAAGGGGCCGTCCGGTTTGATTCGAGAAGGAATGACACATGACTCAGAAATTCGACGTGGTAGTGATTGGCGCGGGCCCTGGCGGTTACGTGGCTGCCATTAAAGCAGCGCAACTGGGCCTCACCACTGCCTGCATCGAGAAATACACCGACAAGGAAGGCAAACTGGCCCTCGGCGGTACTTGCCTGAACGTCGGTTGCATTCCATCCAAGGCGCTGCTGGACAGCTCCTGGAAATACAAGGAAGCCAAAGAAGGCTTCGCGATCCACGGTATCAATCACGCTGGCGTGACCATGGACGTGTCGGCAATGGTTGGCCGTAAAGCCAACATCGTCAAAGGCCTGACCTCTGGCGTTGCCACCCTGTTCAAGGCGAACGGCGTCACTTCCCTGCAAGGCCACGGCAAACTGCTGGCCGGCAAGAAAGTCGAACTGACCAAGCCAGACGGCAGCGTTGAAATCATCGAAGCCGAGAACGTGATTCTGGCTTCGGGTTCGCGTCCGATCGACATTCCACCGGCTCCGGTTGACCAGAAAGTGATCGTCGATTCGACCGGCGCACTGGAATTCCAATCCGTACCCAAGCGTCTGGGCGTTATCGGCGCTGGCGTAATCGGTCTGGAACTGGGTTCGGTATGGTCGCGCCTGGGCGCTGAAGTGGTTGTTCTGGAAGCGCTGGAGAAGTTCCTGCCAGCTGCTGACGACGCCGTTTCCAAAGAAGCCTACAAAACCCTGACCAAGCAAGGTCTGGACATCAAGCTGGGCGCTCGCGTCACCGGTTCCAAAGTGAACGGCGACGAAGTCGTTGTGAACTACACCGACGCCAACGGCGAACAGAGCATCACCTTTGACAAGCTGATCGTTGCCGTTGGTCGCCGTCCAGTGACCACCGAACTGTTGGCTGCCGACAGCGGTGTGACCATCGACGAGCGCGGTTTCGTATTCGTTGACGACCAGTGCGCCACCAGCGTACCGGGCGTTTACGCGATCGGTGACGTGGTTCGCGGCATGATGCTGGCGCACAAGGCGTCCGAAGAAGGCATCATGGTGGTTGAGCGCATCAAGGGCCACAAAGCGCAAATCAACTATGACCTGATCCCTTCGGTTATTTATACTCACCCGGAAATCGCATGGGTCGGCAAAACCGAGCAGACCTTGAAGGCTGAAGGCGTTGAAGTTAACGTTGGCACCTTCCCGTTCGCAGCCAGTGGCCGTGCCATGGCAGCCAACGACACCGGCGGTTTCGTGAAAGTCATTGCCGATGCCAAGACTGACCGCGTATTGGGCGTCCACGTGATTGGCCCGAGCGCTGCAGAACTGGTTCAGCAGGGCGCGATCGGCATGGAATTCGGCACCAGCGCTGAAGACCTGGGCATGATGGTTTTCTCCCATCCGACCCTGTCTGAAGCCTTGCACGAAGCAGCTTTGGCTGTGAATGGCGGCGCCATCCACATCGCCAACCGCAAGAAGCGTTAAGACAATAAGAAACCACGGCGGTATGGCCCGTCGTGAGCCTTGCATGCAAGACTCACCGCGGAATATCCGCTGGACGCAGTCTTGCGTGGCTGCACCGGGTATCCGGAAAGGCTACGCAAGCAGCAGTCACAGGTGGTGCGGCACTTGAACAAGTGCAGCACCGAATGCGCAGTACCTAACGAAGACGGTAATAAGCATGAATCTTCACGAGTATCAGGGTAAGCAGCTGTTCGCTGAATACGGCCTGCCAGTTTCCACCGGTTATGCGGTAGACACCCCGGAAGCAGCAGCAGAAGCTTGCGACAAAATCGGCGGCACCGAGTGGGTTGTCAAAGCCCAGGTCCACGCTGGTGGTCGCGGTAAAGCGGGCGGCGTTAAGCTGGTTCGCAGCAAAGAAGACGCCAAAGCCTTCGCACAGCAGTGGCTGGGCAAGCGTCTGGTGACTTACCAGACTGACGCCAATGGTCAGCCAGTCACCAAGATCCTGGTTGAATCGTGCACTGATATCGCTAAAGAGCTGTACCTGGGCGCTGTCGTTGACCGTTCGAGCCGTCGTATCGTGTTCATGGCTTCCACCGAAGGTGGCGTGGACATCGAGAAAATCGCTCACGACACTCCAGAAAAAATTCTGAAAGCCACTATCGATCCACTGGTTGGCGCTCAGCCATTCCAGGGTCGCGAGCTGGCATTCCAGCTGGGTCTGGAAGGCAAGCAGGTTGCTCAGTTCGCCAAGATCTTCGTAGGTCTGGCCAAGCTGTTCAAGGATCACGACCTGGCTCTGCTGGAAGTGAACCCGCTGGTGATCAAGGCTGACGGCGATCTGCATTGCCTCGACGCCAAGATCAACATCGACGCCAACGCCATGTACCGTCAGCCTAAGCTGAAGACTTTCCACGATCCGTCGCAAGACGATCCGCGCGAAGCGCACGCTGCCAAGTTCGAACTGAACTACGTAGCGCTGGAAGGCAACATCGGTTGCATGGTCAACGGTGCTGGCCTGGCCATGGGTACCATGGACATCGTCAACCTGCATGGCGGCAAACCAGCCAACTTCCTCGACGTGGGCGGCGGTGCTACCAAAGAACGCGTTACCGAAGCGTTCAAGATCATCCTGTCCGACACTAACGTCGCTGCAGTACTGGTCAACATCTTCGGCGGCATCGTTCGTTGCGACATGATTGCCGAAGGCATCATCGGCGCTGTGAAAGAAGTCGGCGTGAAAATCCCGGTTGTTGTTCGCCTTGAAGGCAACAACGCTGAGCTGGGCGCTAAAGTACTGGCAGAAAGCGGTTTGAACATCATCGCTGCTACCAGCCTGACCGACGCTGCTCAACAAGTCGTTAAAGCTGCGGAGGGCAAATAATGAGCGTCCTGATCAATAAAGACACCAAAGTTATCTGCCAGGGTATTACCGGTTCGCAAGGTAGTTTCCACACCCAGCAAGCCATCGAGTACGGCACCAAGATGGTTGGTGGTGTAACTCCTGGTAAAGGCGGCACCGAGCACCTGGGTCTGCCAGTGTTCAACACCGTGAAAGACGCTGTAGCTGCCACTGGCGCCACCGCCAGCGTGATCTACGTTCCAGCTCCTTTCTGCAAGGACTCCATCCTGGAAGCAGCATTCGGCGGCATCAAGCTGATCGTTTGCATCACCGAAGGCATTCCTACCCTGGACATGCTGGACGCTAAAGTTAAGTGCGACGAGCTGGGTATCACCCTGATCGGCCCTAACTGCCCAGGCGTGATCACCCCAGGCGAATGCAAGATCGGCATCATGCCAGGTCACATTCACTTGCCAGGCAAGGTCGGTATCGTTTCCCGTTCCGGCACCCTGACCTACGAAGCTGTGAAGCAAACTACTGACGCCGGTTTCGGTCAGTCGACTTGCGTCGGCATCGGCGGTGACCCGATCCCGGGTTCGAACTTCATCGACATCCTGAAGCTGTTCCAGGAAGACCCGAAGACCGAAGCGATCGTGATGATCGGTGAGATCGGCGGTTCGGCTGAAGAAGAAGCGGCTGCCTACATCAAGGCACACGTGACCAAGCCGGTTGTTTCCTACATCGCTGGTGTGACTGCTCCTCCGGGCAAGCGCATGGGCCATGCTGGCGCAATCATCTCTGGCGGCAAAGGCACTGCAGACGAGAAGTTCGCTGCACTGCAAGACGCAGGCGTTAAAACCGTGCGTTCGCTGGCAGACATCGGCAAGGCCCTGGCCGAGCTGACTGGTTGGGCTGTCAAGTAAGCCTCGCGCTTAACTGACGCTTCACCAAACAAAGGCCACCTTCGGGTGGCCTTTGTCGTTTCCGGGGTTTGTATCGTTGGTGCCGACCCCTTCGCGGGCAAGTCGGAGCGCCGCCCGCTCGCGCCTACAGGTTTTTCGTCGTTTGCCGTACTTGTGATCGACGAAGAACCTGTAGGAGCGAGGCTTGCCCGCGAAGGCGTACTTACAGGCATCTACCATTAACATGCAAAAACGCGACACGGAAATGTCGCAGATCGGATAGTTCGCCCTCTAACAGTGCGTTTGTCGCTCAAATTCGTTAGGCTAGCCGCCATTTTTGCGTCCGCATCCCACAAGGAAGCTTCGCGCTAAAGGGTCGGTCCTATACGGGTCGACAGCATTTCCCTCACCCATAAGGGAAATCCCTCTCTAAATTCCGATTCAGTAGTGTGGTATTTCCTTAATGAAAGTGTTGAAAGGCCAGGACATCCTGGCACTTGGTTTTATGACGTTTGCCCTGTTCGTCGGGGCTGGCAACATCATCTTCCCGCCTATCGTCGGTTTGCAGTCCGGGCCTCATGTCTGGATGGCGGCGCTGGGCTTTCTGATCACCGCGGTCGGTCTGCCGGTGATCACCGTTGTTGCCCTGGCCAAGGTCGGTGGCGCGATGGATGCCTTGAGCAGCCCGATCGGCAAAGTCGCCGGTGGCTTGCTGGCCGCTGCGTGCTACCTCGCCGTTGGCCCGCTGTTCGCGACGCCGCGCACCGCGACCGTATCGTTCGAAGTGGGCCTGGCGCCGCTGACCGGCGAAAGCCCGCTGGCGCTGTTCCTCTATAGCTCGGTGTACTTCTTGCTGGTGTTCTTCATCTCGCTCTACCCGGGTCGTTTGCTGGACACCGTAGGACGTTTCCTCGCACCGCTGAAGATTATCGCCCTGGCCGCCCTCGGCATCGCCGCGTTCGCGTTGCCGGCCGGTGATATCGGCGTGGCGACGCCCGAGTATGTCGCGGCACCGTTTTCCCAGGGCTTCATCAATGGTTACCTGACCATGGATACCCTGGGCGCGCTGGTATTCGGCATCGTTATCGTCAACGCCATCCGCTCCCGTGGCGTGGATTCTCCGGCGCTGATCACCCGTTACGCGATCATTGCCGGGCTGATTGCCGGCGTCGGTCTGGCGCTGGTGTACGTCAGCCTGTTTCGCCTCGGTTCGGGCAGCCATGAAGTGGCCGCCGGTGCGACCAACGGCGCGGCGGTGTTGCACGCCTACGTTCAACACACATTCGGTTCCTTGGGCAGTGGTTTCCTCGCCGTGCTGATTTCGTTGGCCTGCCTGGTCACAGCGGTCGGTCTGACGTGCGCCTGTGCCGAATACTTCAGTCGTGTGCTGCCACTGTCCTACAAGACCTTGGTCATCATCCTCGCCGCGTTCTCCCTGCTGGTGTCCAACCTGGGCCTCACCAAGCTGATCGCGTTCTCGATCCCGGTCCTCACCGCGATCTACCCGCCGTGCATCGCGCTGGTCGCCCTGAGCTTCTGCAAGGACTTCTGGCATGAGCAGGGCCGCATCGTCGGTCCGGTGATGTTGGTGTCGTTCATCTTCGGCCTGATCGACGCGCTCAAGGGCGCGGGTCTGGCGGACTGGATGCCGATGCAATTGGCGCATTTGCCGCTGAGTGAGCAGGGCCTGGCGTGGCTGGTGCCGTCGGTCATGACCCTGGTGGTTGCGGTGGTTTGCGACCGCATGCTGGGCAAGCGCGAAGAAGCGCTGGCTTAAGGCGTATCACGGCCCGCCATAAGCGGGTCTTGAGCGAACATGGAAATGCCCCGTATCAATCGATACGGGGCATTTTTTATGCGCGTGAGGCAGTGTCTTTTTTTGTCAGCTAACGTCGAAGCACTACCTGTAGGAGCGAGGCTTGCCCGCGAAGAGGGGGTAACATTCGACCTAATTTTCGACAGGTACACCGCCTTCGCGGGCAAGCCTCGCTCCTACAGATTCAACCAACGTCTCACAAGGACCTGCATGTCGTTCATCCACGCCAACCTGATCCACATTCTTGCCGCCATCTGGTTTGTCATCTGCTGGGGCGGCTACACCCGTTATGCGACGTGGAAGGGCCGCGACACCGCGTGCCTGGCCAGTGTGTTGCACCTGTACCGCGAAGACTGGATGCGCCGCATGCTGATGCGTGACAACCGCATCGCCGATGCCAGTGTGATCGGCAATCTGGAGCGCAACGCTTCGTTCTTCGCCTCCAGCACACTGATTATCCTGGCCGGCATTCTCACCGTGCTCGGTGCGTCGGAAAGGGCGGTGTCGTTGCTGGCGGACATCCCGATGGTGCAACAGGCCTCCCAGGGCATGTCGGAGATCAAGTTGCTGTGTCTGGCGCTGGTGTTTGTGTATGCGTTCTTCACGTTCAGCTGGTGCATGCGTCAGTACAACTTCGCTGCAATTCTTGTGGGGTCGGCCCCCATGGTCGGCGAGCGGCATGTTTCCGAGCAGGAGCGTAAAGCCTTTGCCGCACGGGCGGCGCGTGTCATCTCCATGGCCGCCAACCAGTTCAACTTCGGCCTGCGTTCCTATTACTTCGGCATGACCATGCTGGCGTGGTTCGTCAGCCCCTGGTTGTTCATGCTGATGAGCGCTGGCGTGGTGCTGGTGCTGTATCGCCGGGAGTTTCATTCCGACGTTCTCGACGTGATGGTCTATACCCCTACAGAGGCGCCATTGCCCGAGGCGAACCGAGAGGCCGCTTGATGAGTATTCCGTTCTGGTGTGTGTTTATCAGTGCCTTGCTGATCTATGTGGCCCGCATGCCGGTGGCCAGGGCCATGAAAGAGCAGGGCGGTTACGACAATCATCTGCCGCGCCAGCAACAGGCACAACTCACGGGGTTTGGCGCCCGCGCAGTGGCAGCTCATCAGAACTGTTTTGAGGCGTTTATATTGTTTGCCGTGGGGGTGTTGATGGCGCACACCACGCAAACGGCGGGCTGGCTGATTGATACGCTGGCAATCATCTTTGTGATTACGCGGGTCATTTACTTAGTGTGCTATTGGAGTGATCTGGCCTGGCAGCGGAGTCTGGTGTGGTTTGTCGGGTTAGTGTGTTCGCTGCTATTGATGATTAGTCCGACTTTTAGAACTATTTTGCTCTAACAAGACAAATGACAGGCAAAAGAAAACCCGCACTTGGCGGGTTTTCTTTTTCACGCTAAAAACTGTTTTAGTTTTTAGGTGCTTCTTTTGCTGCAGCTGCATCCGATTCAGCCTGAGCTTTGGCAGCTTCGGCGTTTTCTTTCGCAGCGTCGTTCACTTTATCCTGAGCTTTGCTCATGTCTTGCTGAGCTTGCTCAGCATGTTTCTCGGCTTCTTGAGCTTTGTCCTCGGATTTTTTATCGCAGGCAGCGAGACCGAGGGAAGCGGTCAACATCAAGGCAATAGCTAAAGTCTTACGCATGGGGTGTTTCTCCTTATGGAAAATATCTATCTGGCCTTTCGAGCGTGGACATCAGGGTTAAGTTCCTCAATTCGTTCAGATATATAAGATTATTCCTACGGGAACTTTTACGAATACACCTAATACAATCTCCGAGTACTAAGAAGAGTGTTTATCACATGGCCGAAAACCCCGTTTTTGAGCGCGCGACGCGATTCCTTTCGGCGCTCAGGCATTGCCAGGTACTTGGTTTGCGCGTTCACAGCGCCAGCAGCGATGGACTGACGGTCATCCTGCCGTACAGCCCGCAAATTGTCGGCAATCCGCAAACCGGCGTGATCCATGGCGGGGCATTGACCTCCCTGATGGACACCGCGTGCGGCATGGCCACACTCTGCGTGCTGCCCGAATTCGAAGTCTGCCCGACCCTCGACCTGCGCATCGACTACATGCATGCCGCCGAACCGCATAAGGACGTCTATGGTTTTGCCCAGTGCTACCGGGTCACCACCGACGTGATTTTCGCCCGTGGCTTTGCTTATCAGGACGATCCCGAGCAGCCCATCGCCCATGTCGTCGGCACGTTCATGCGCATGGGCAAGGGCGTCAAAGGCACCAAAGGGTTTGGTGGCGCAATCGCCGGAGGTGCGAAATGACCGACAACTTCAAGGAACAACTGCAACAGGCCCATGAGCAGGGCGACTATGCCTCGCTGCTGCATCTGATTCCCTACGCCAAACTGATCGGTATTGAGTGTTCGCGGGTGGGGGATGACCTGCTGTTTCGTCTGCCGGCGAACAAGGACAACATTGGTAACCCTTTACTGCCGGCGATTCATGGCGGCGTCATTGCCGGGTTCATGGAGCTGTCTGCCGCCTTGCACCTGCTGATTTTCACCGGTTCACCGGGTGTGCCGAAGATCATCGATTTTTCCCTCGACTACCTGCGCGCCGGACAGTTTCGCGATACGTGGGCGCGCTGCCAGGTGTGCCGTCAGGGGCGGCGTGTCGCAAACGTGGCAGTGACCGCCTGGCAAAGCACCGAATCCGAACCCATCGCCACGGCCCGCGCCCACTTCAAAATCGATGAGCCCTTGAAATCCTGATCCGAGCCCCCAACTTTGATGACAACCCGCCGCCGACCCTCTAGGTCGCGGCCACTGCCATCTGATTGGAGTTTGATGACCATGAGTGTGGAAACTCAAAAGGAAACCCTGGGCTTCCAGACCGAGGTGAAGCAGCTGCTGCACCTCATGATCCATTCGCTGTATTCCAACAAGGAAATCTTCCTTCGCGAATTGATCTCGAACGCCTCTGACGCTGTCGACAAATTACGTTTCGAAGCCCTGTCCAAGCCTGAGTTGCTGGAAGGTGGCGCCGAACTGAAAATCCGTGTGAGCTTCGACAAGGACGCTAAAACCGTCACCCTCGAAGACAACGGCATCGGCATGAGCCGTGAAGATGCGATCACCCACCTGGGCACCATCGCCAAATCCGGCACCGCCGATTTCATGAAACACCTGACGGGCGATCAGAAAAAGGATTCGCACCTGATCGGTCAGTTCGGCGTGGGTTTCTACTCTGCCTTCATCGTCGCCGACAAAGTCGACGTGTTCAGCCGTCGTGCCGGTGCTGCCGCCAGCGAAGGCGTGCACTGGTCGTCGCAGGGCGAAGGTAATTTCGAAGTTGCCACCGTCGAGAAAGCCGATCGTGGTACTCGCATCGTCCTGCACCTGAAGTCCGGTGAAGACGAGTTCGCCGATGGCTGGCGTCTGCGCAACATCATCAAGAAGTACTCCGATCACATCGCTTTGCCGATCGAGTTGCCGAAAGAAGTGGCAGCGGCTGAAGGCGAAGAGAAGCCGGCTGTTGAGTGGGAAACCGTCAACCGCGCCAGCGCCCTGTGGACCCGTCCTCGTACCGAGATCAAGGACGAGGAATACCAGGAGTTCTACAAACACATTGCTCACGATTTCGAAAACCCGCTGAGCTGGAGCCACAACAAGGTCGAAGGCAAGCTCGAATACAGCTCGCTGCTCTACGTGCCGACCCGCGCTCCTTTCGACCTGTACCAGCGTGAAGCGCCGAAAGGCCTGAAGCTGTACGTGCAGCGTGTGTTCGTCATGGACCAGGCCGAGTCGTTCCTGCCGCTGTACCTGCGCTTCATCAAGGGCGTGGTCGATTCCAATGACCTGTCGCTGAACGTGTCGCGGGAAATCCTGCAGAAAGACCCGATCATCGACTCCATGAAGTCGGCGCTGACCAAGCGCGTGCTGGACATGCTGGAAAAACTGGCGAAGAACGAGCCAGAGCAATACAAAGGCTTCTGGAAGAACTTCGGTCAGGTCATGAAAGAAGGCCCGGCTGAAGACTTCGCCAACAAAGAGAAAATCGCCGGCCTGCTGCGTTTTGCGTCCACTCAAGGCGAAGAAGGCGAGCAGGTTGTGGGTCTGGCCGAATACCTGGCTCGCGCCAAGGAAGGTCAGGACAAGATTTACTACCTGACCGGCGAAACCTACGCGCAAGTCAAAAACAGCCCGCACCTTGAAGTCTTCCGCAAGAAAGGCATCGAAGTGCTGCTGCTGACCGACCGCATCGACGAGTGGCTGATGAGCTACCTCAACGACTTCGACGGCAAGAGCTTTGTCGACGTGGCGCGCGGTGACCTCGACCTGGGCAACCTGGATTCGGAAGAAGACAAGAAAGCCGCGGAAGAAGTCGCCAAGTCCAAAGAAGGTCTGGTTGAGCGTCTGAAAACTGCGCTGGGCGAATCCGTGGCTGAAGTGCGGGTTTCCCATCGTCTGACCGACTCCCCGGCGATTCTCGCCATCGGCGAGCAGGACCTGGGCATGCAGATGCGTCAGATCCTGGAAGCCAGCGGTCAGAAGGTTCCGGATTCGAAGCCGATCTTCGAATTCAACCCGGCGCACCCGCTGATCGAGAAGCTCGACAACGAGCAGAGCGACGAGCGCTTCGGCGACCTGTCGCACATTCTCTTCGATCAGGCGGCCCTGGCGGCCGGCGACAGCTTGAAAGACCCGGCCGCGTATGTGCGCCGTCTCAACA